>NZ_JBSQBN010000055.1:0-29016 GCF_053850585.1 Shewanella sp. A22 | reverse complement strand
TTATTCGCATTTTTTTCTTGTTTGGAGAGGTTAAGTATTTCTTTATCAGTAAGAGAAGTCATACATAAAGATTAATAAGAGGTGATACTTTGATTAGATCACATTTTAATCATAATTGGTATTATTTAGGATTATCTTTTGAATGCGTGGCTACTTCATATCAAAAAGATTAACAAAGAAAGTTCGCTATTTCACAACCGCCATTACGGCCCAAATGCCATTAGTATAGCTTGGCTTACGACACCAGCAGCTATTTCAATTGTACACGGCACTGTAACGACATCTAAAATTGATCAGATTCAATAAGAGTTAGAATTAGATTAGCTTATACGGAAGGTGCATAAATTAATGTTAAAATATAAACAACGTCGATACTACCATTAAGCAATTATCTGATAGTTAATCAAGCGTATAAGTCATTTATTAACACTAATCCTTAGCGCATTGATACTCACGGTTATGGTTAGAAAATTCGCGGCACGCAAGATACGCTGCCGCGATTAATTCAACTAGCTGACTTAGAAAACTTCCCCTGTTTCAAGATCAATATTCTCATCAGAATCTGTGCTTGAGCCTGATGCGCCAGGAGTTGCCAATAACATAGCACGTAAAGTAGTATCAATTTCATTGGCAATAGCAGGATTTTCAGTTAAGAACTTACCAGCATTGGCGCGGCCTTGACCAATTTTCTCACCTTTGTAGCTATACCAAGCACCCGCTTTATCAACAAGCTTATGAGCAACACCTAAATCGACGAGTTCACCAGTTCGATTAATCCCTTGACCATAAAGAATTTGGAATTCAGCTTGCTTAAATGGTGCTGCAATTTTATTTTTAACCACTTTTACGCGAGTTTCGTTACCAACAACTTCATCGCCATCTTTAATTGCACCAGTACGACGAATATCCAAACGCACTGAAGCATAAAATTTAAGTGCATTACCACCGGTTGTCGTTTCTGGGTTACCAAACATAACACCAATTTTCATCCGGATTTGGTTAATAAAGATAAGTAAAGTATTTGATTGCTTAAGGTTACCAGCTAATTTACGCATCGCTTGGCTCATCATTCGAGCTGCTAGCCCCATATGTGAATCACCGATCTCGCCTTCAATTTCAGCTTTTGGTGTTAACGCTGCAACGGAATCGACAATGATGACATCAACAGCACCAGAGCGAGTTAACGCATCGCAAATCTCTAACGCTTGCTCACCGGTATCGGGCTGTGAACAAAGTAGATTGTCGATATCGACACCGAGTTTTTTCGCATAAATAGGGTCGAGAGCATGTTCCGCATCAATAAATGCACAGGTCTTTCCTTCACGTTGTGCTGCAGCGATAACTTCAAGAGTTAACGTCGTTTTACCTGATGATTCTGGGCCGTAGATTTCAACGATACGTCCCATTGGTAAACCACCAGCACCGAGTGCGATGTCCAATGAAAGCGAACCTGTAGAGATAGTTTCAACATCCATTGTGCGATCTTCACCCAATTTCATAATTGAACCTTTACCAAACTGCTTTTCAATTTGGCTTAAAACGGCGGCTAGCGCTTTCTCTTTATTTGGATCGACTTTCATTATAAAACCCTCTTAAGGCATTCAATACATTTAGTAAAATGCTATTTACATTTAGGTGAAATGATTAAGTACATTTCAATATGTTCATCAGTATACTGTATAGTCATACAGTATCAAGTGCTGATCGCATTTTTTTTCAAACCTTTAATATTTGCCTTTTTACATCAGTATTTTACCCCAAGTGAATTTTTTATATGAATCTATTTATACGCTCGAGGTAAATCTTGTTAAGATTAGCGCCATAAAGATCCACGCCCCAAAATTGATAACAGTGAAGTGTTCATAATGACAGTAATTGATACCAACGATTTAGAAAAACACACCCCGATGATGCGTCAGTATCTACGCTTGAAAGCTGCCCACGCAGATATGCTCTTGTTTTATCGAATGGGTGATTTTTACGAATTGTTTTACGAAGATGCTAAACGTGCTTCTGATTTGTTGGGAATATCACTAACCGCTCGCGGGAAAAGTGGTGGAGACCCCATTCCCATGGCTGGCATTCCTTATCATGCGGTTGAGGGCTATTTAGCCAAATTAGTGCAAATAGGCCAATCTGTCGCTATTTGTGAACAAATTGGTGATCCTGCAACATCAAAAGGGCCTGTAGAACGTCAAGTCGTACGTATTGTTACGCCAGGTACCTTAACAGATGAAGCTTTACTTCAAGAGAGACAAGACAACTTATTGGCGGCACTTTATCAAGGCAAACATGGCTTTGGCTACGCTACATTGGATATTTCTTCTGGTCGTTTTGTTATTGCTGAGCTACCAAGTCGCGAAGCATTAGAGGCAGAACTACAACGAACTCACCCCGCAGAATTGCTGTATAGCGAAGATTTTACTGATATGTTATTAATCAATAATATGTCGGGTACCCGCCGCCGTCCAGAGTGGGAGTTTGACTACGATACTTGTGTGAATTTATTACTCAATCAATTTGGTACAAAAGATCTACATGGCTTTGGTATTGATGATGCTCGTTTGGCGTTACAAGCTGCCGGTTGCTTAATGCAGTATGTTAAAGACACCCAAAAAATGGCTTTGCCTCATATTAATTCGATTGTGCGTTTCAATCAGTCTGAATCGATCATTCTAGATGCCGCAACTCGTCGTAATTTAGAACTCACCCAAAATTTATCTGGTGGGCATGAAAACACTTTAGCGTGGGTGTTGGACAATACGGCAACCCCAATGGGAAGCCGTATGTTACAGCGTTGGATCCATGAACCGTTAAGGGATCGCAAAACAATTCAATATCGTCATAAGGCAGTTAACGAGCTCATTGAACTCGACTTATATCAAACGCTACATGACCAACTAAAAAGCTTGGGTGACATAGAACGTATTATGGCACGTTTAGCATTACGCAGCGCCAGACCACGTGATTTCTCACGTTTAAAACAGGCATTAACACTTTTACCTGATATCCAGCAAACATTATCAATATGTCAGCAACCTCGGTTAAGCAGATTGGTTCAGCTATTAGGTGAATTTCCAGAGCAACATAACTTATTAGAACGAGCCATTGTAGACAACCCTCCGATGTTAATTCGCGATGGGGGGGTTATCCGTACGGGTTACAATAATGAACTAGACGAGTGGCGCAAATTAAGTGAAGGCGCCAGTGATTATTTAGTTGAGCTTGAGGCCCGAGAAAAACAACAAACAGGAATTAACACCTTAAAAGTGGGTTATAACCGAGTTCATGGTTATTATATTGAAGTTAGCCGTTTACAGTCCGATAGAGTGCCGTTGAGCTATCAACGTCGTCAAACGCTAAAAGGAACCGAGCGTTATATCACCCCAGAACTCAAAGAATATGAAGAAAAAGTCCTTTCAAGCCAGGGAAAAGCACTCGCACTTGAAAAGCAACTTTGGGAACAGCTGTTTGACTTGTTATTACCTAAACTGCAAGAATTGCAGCAATTTGCCACCGCGGCCGCTGAATTAGATGTGCTGAGTAACTTTGCCGAACGAGCTGAAACCTTCAACTACCAGTGCCCACAAATGACAGATGATATTGGTGTGCAGATTGATGCTGGACGTCACCCTGTGGTCGAACGAGTCAGCCAAACAGCATTTATTGCCAACCCAGTAGTGTTATCTCCACAACGTCAAATGTTAATTGTCACAGGCCCCAATATGGGGGGTAAATCAACTTATATGCGTCAAGTGGCATTAATTACGCTAATGGCACACATAGGTTGCTTTGTTCCAGCGGATTCGGCCCAAATTGGTGAAATCGATCGTATATTCACCCGTATTGGCGCATCTGATGATTTAGCCTCAGGACGTTCAACCTTTATGGTTGAAATGACCGAAACCGCCAATATTCTGCATAATGCAACGGCAAACAGCTTGGTGTTAATGGATGAAATTGGCCGAGGTACATCAACCTATGACGGTTTAGCGCTCGCATGGTCTGCCGCAGAATATTTGGCAAAAAATGTAAGCGCATTGACATTATTTGCCACCCATTACTTTGAACTAACTCAGCTCCCTGAATTGTTACCATCTGTGGTTAATGTGCACTTAGACGCAATTGAACATGATGACACGATTGCCTTTATGCATGCAGTGCAAGATGGGGCGGCGAGTAAAAGTTACGGATTGCAGGTGGCTGCATTGGCAGGTGTGCCGAATCAAGTGATAAAGGCGGCCAAACATAAATTATATCAACTTGAAAACCGCGATATAGGATCAGCAGAACAATCACCACAGCAGATCAGCATGAATTTATTAGCCCCTATACCAGAAAGCCCCTCTCTGGCCATGGACAAACTTGAGCAAATCAATCCTGATGATTTTACACCTAAACAGGCACTGGATTTATTGTATGAGCTCAAAAGCTTACTAAAATAAATACATCACGTTATGAATTTGTCGCACAAAAAAGGACACTCCATGTGTCCTATATTATTTAGCAAGTCGAGGCGGTTAAAAAAAATTCAATCCCTAAAAAGTGCCTCTACCGATAACCCCTGTGAACCGAGTAAATCTTTTAAGCGCTTTAATGCTTCAACTTGAATTTGGCGAACACGTTCTCGAGTTAAGCCAATTTCAGCGCCAACATTTTCTAAAGTTGAAGGCTCATATCCTAACAAGCCAAACCTTCTGGCTAATACTTCGCGTTGCTTAGTGTTTAACTCATTTAACCAACCAACAATTGAATTAGATAAATCTTCATTTTGTACACGATGATCTGGGCCGACTGAATCATCAGCGGCAATGACATCGAGTAATGCCTTTTCATTATCTCCCCCTAATGGCGAATCTACAGATGTGATTCTTTCATTAAGTTTGAGCATTCGGCTAACATCACCAGTAGATACATCAAGTTTCTCAGCTATTTCTTCAGCTGTCGGTTCGTGATCAAGCTTTTGGGCTAATTGCCTTGCGGTGCGTAAATAGACATTTAATTCTTTTACCACATGGATAGGAAGACGAATCGTACGTGTTTGATTCATAATGGCACGTTCAATGGTCTGTCTAATCCACCAAGTAGCATAGGTTGAAAAGCGGAAGCCGCGTTCTGGATCAAATTTTTCGACAGCCCTAATCAAACCCAAATTGCCTTCTTCAATAAGATCGAGCAACGCTAAACCACGATTATTGTATCTTCTAGATATTTTAACGACGAGACGTAAATTGCTTTCTATCATGCGATTACGAGATTTTTCGCAACCTTTGAGGGCTTTACGTGAAAAAAAGACTTCTTCTTCTGCGGTAAGCAGTGGAGAAAAACCAATTTCACCTAAATATAACTGAGTGGCATCAAGATTTTTTTGTAAATCGTCTTGAACTTTTTCTTCTATTTCGAGTTGCTGTACTAAATCGCCATTTTTGGCGGCTACCTCTTGTGGTTGTTTAGCTAGATCGACAAGATGTTCTGCTGAAGCAGTACTATTTTTGCGGCTCATAATTGCTCTCCCAAACCTAAATTTTGTGGTATGTAATCTACTTCACTTGCTTATCCTCCGCTTTTAATGTTGCTAAACTATTACTGTTTAGGTAGATATCGTAATGGGTTGACAGACTTACCATGGTAACGAACTTCAAAATGAAGCATCACTTGGCTAGCCCCTGTACTGCCCATTGTTGCAACTGTCTGTCCAGCATTAACATATTGCTTTTCTTTAACCATAATCTTGTCGGTATGAGCATAAGCACTTAAAAAATCATCATTGTGTTTGATAATCACTAAGTTGCCATAACCTCGTAACGCATTACCTGCATACACGACTCTTCCATCTGCTGCAGCTTTAATAATATCGCCGCGATTACCAGTAATCTTAATCCCTTGATTGCCTTGTTCAGATGCCGAAAAATATTTAATTATCCGACCTCTAACTGGCCAGTGCCATTGCTGAACTTGCTGTGGCAAGTTTGTAATGGCGCTGTTTAAATTTTGGTTAACACTATGTTGGGTAGTTGTTACAGAATACGCAGGCTTGACTTTGTGATCAAGTATTTTTTTCGTTGATGTTGAAACTGCCGTAGCGCTTGACTTTGGCTTAATTAATTTTGACTTTGAGGTGTTCTGTTTCGAGATAAATGGTTTTGAAATGGCCTGAGTTTGTGCAAAATTAACATTTTCTTTAGGCGTTCGAGCGAGGGATGATGATCGCTTTTTTGTTGCAGCTAACTTAAGTATCTGTCCTGGATAAATAATATAAGGCGACGATAAATGATTTAAATGAGCTATATCTACAAAATTTCGACCCGCGCCCCAAGCAATAGAATACAATGTGTCTCCCTTTTTCACTTTGTATTTGTCGCTTTTTAATGACCCCTTATGATAACGAGGACCATAATTTTTCGACGATAAACTATCAACTGGCGCAGGGTGATCAGCTTGAAAGCTACATCCTGAGAGCATAATGGCTAATACGCAAAAGTTTGGCCAACCAGTATTCATCAAACAAGGTCCTTAAAGGGAAAATATATGATTGCTAAGCTAAACAAACTTGTTACAGACTTTACCTAGGCTCATCGTTATCGTGTTAACTATGCTAGCCCCCCATTAATAAGAGGAACAAATTTAACCGCCTCTACAATTTCTGACTGAAATGTCTGTCCTACACGCGTAATTTTAAGTAACTGTTGAGTATCTTCACCCACTGGGATAATTAATACTCCGCGGTCAGCCAGTTGTTCGAGTAATGCTTGGGGTACCGTTGCTGCAGCAGCTGTAACCATAATGCCATCAAACGGCCCACGATTTGGCCACCCTTGCCAACCGTCACCATATTTAAATGACACATTGTGCAAATCTAGACGTTTAAGTCTCTGACGTGCTTGTATTTGTAATGCTTTTATACGCTCAATGGTGCATAACTGAGGAATTAACGATGCCAAAATAGCAGCTTGGTAACCAGAACCTGTACCAATTTCTAGCACTTTATGCGGCTTATGCTGTAAAAGCAGTTCAGTCATTCTCGCCACAATATAAGGTTGTGAAATTGTCTGCCCTTGGCCAATAGGTAATGCCGTATTTTCATACGCCTTATGCGCTAATGCACCATCGAGGAATAACTCCCTAGGTATTGTTGCCACCGCATGCAACACCTCAGCATGTTGGATCCCTGCATCGGACAATTTCTTCGCCAAGTTATGTGCAGATGTTAAAGCAACCCGTGTCATATTTTTATTATCCAATCGGCTAATTCATCAAGTTGATTGTATGCCGTTAAGTCAACAGTTAATGGTGTTATTGAAACATAACCCGCTGATACAGCGTCAAAATCAGTCCCGTCACCCGCATCTTGCTCACTGCCTACTGGCCCGAGCCAATAAATATCTTTACCCGCAGGATCTTGGGTTTTAATCATCCCTTCGGCTTTATGCCGAGCTCCTAAACGGGTTACTTTAATGCCTTTAATTTGCGCTACGGGCAAGTCGGGAACATTTACATTTAAAATTTGATCTCGACTAATTGGGTGGTCCAATAATCCTTTTACAATTTTGGCAGCAAAGACAGCGGCTGTATCATAATGATTTAATGATTTGCCTACCAGTGACACGGCAATAGCTGGTAAACCTAAAAAACGCCCTTCCATTGCTGCAGCCACAGTTCCTGAATATAAGGTGTCATCGCCCATATTCGCACCAGCATTAATACCAGATACCACGATATCGGGCTCCGTTTGACACAATTCTCTTATTGCAAGATGAACACAATCAGTAGGAGTACCGCTTACCGAAATATAACCGTTCTTTAAGTTATTAATTCTTAATGGGTTAGTCAAGGTTAATGAGTTACTTGCTCCCGAACAATTACGATCAGGACCAACAGTTAGCACTTGCGCAAACTCACTCAAGGCGTTGCTCAATGCAATGATCCCTAGTGCATCGACGCCATCGTCATTACTGACTAAAATATTAATCATCGCTTAAGACTCTTCATTTGTCTGTTTTTGTTGTTCCACAACCAGCATTTTTCGCTGTGATTCTTGGACATCTTGGTACTTTGCCAGTTCGCGAAGTACCGATGTAGCATAACTCCCTGCAGGTAGAACAAATTCAAGTGTGAGAGTATCTGCGTCAAATTGCCATTTTAGTCCTTGAGGCTCAAGCAATAACGGCCGTCGCTCTTGTGATAAACCAGCTTCTTCGAGTCCTTGCAAGTCAGTAGACAAGTCAGTCAAGGGAGCCAACTCCACAGCGAGTGCTTCATCTTGAGCCAATGGCGTTCCCCTTCCCCACAAGGGGGCAGAAAGTTGAATATCTTTTTCTGCTAAACGAGTATTAAGAACGTCATCCCAAACATTTGCCGTAAAATAGCTTTTGCTACCCGCTAACATGACACAATCACCTGCTAAGGTTCGAGTGTGCTGAGTGGCTAAACGATATGAAACCACCTGATTAAATACATTAGAACGCACGGCTGATAAATACATGCTGCGTTTATTGCGATCTTTTACATTACGTCCACCGCTAAGCATTTGACGTCCTAACGTTAAGTTTTTACCGTCGTGTCCAAAACGTTGTTCACCAAAGTAATTAGGCACACCCAATGCAGCAATATTTTGTAAACGAGCTTCTACATCCTTTACGTCACTAATATTGCGTAGAGTCAGTATAAATCGATTGCCTAATAAAGCTCCGATCCGTAACTTTTTACTGTGACGACTACTTGATAAAATGGTCAGTTTTTCATTATTTAATTCGTCCCATTTAGGGGTTTCTTTACCGGGGATCCGCACACCAAACCATTGCTCTGTGATGGCATTTTTATCTTTTTGGCCAGCATAGGTCACTTCTTTAGGGTGTACTTTTGCAAACTTAGCTAACATTTCAGCAACATAGACCGTGTTCATACCATCTTTACGCACATGAAGCATATGATGTTCACCTTCGCCTGTCGGCGTAAAAGGCAAAATCTCTTTCACAATAAAGTCGCTATTATAGGTACGTAAATCAGCTTGGCTTACGGGCTGTTCAAATAGATAATGTAATGCTTTCATGTAACGAATTCTCTATATTTTGTAGGTTATTGGCTTTTCATCAACACAACAGCTTCAACAGCAATACCTTCTTTACGACCTGTAAAACCGAGTTTTTCAGTCGTGGTAGCCTTAACATTGATATTATCGATATCAGTTTGCAAATCGGCACTTAAGCACTGACGTATGGCTTGAATATGAGGTGCCATTTTAGGGGCTTGAGCAATAATCGTGACATCTAAATTACCTAATATAAATTGCTTTTGTTGTGCTAGTTGATAACAGTGTTTTAATAACACTCTGCTATCGGCACCAGCAAAATTAGCATCGGTATCGGGGAAGTGCTTACCAATATCACCTAATGCCATAGCACCTAATATTGCATCACTGATAGCATGCAATACAACATCGCCATCCGAATGGGCAATTAATCCGCTCTCATAAGGTATGATGACACCGCCTAAAACCAGCGGTTCATCACCACCAAACTTATGTACATCAAAACCATGACCGATACGAATATTCATAAAAAAACCTTACGTTAACTTACTATGAGGTGACATTGACAATCGCTGTATTTTCTTCAATGTATTGCTGCGACATAAATAGCGCGGCTAATTGTAAATCATCAGGATGGGTCACTTTGATGTTGTCTATTCGGCCGCTAACCAACCCAGGCATAACCCCTGCCCACTCCATTGCGCTTGCTTCATCAGTAATCGATGCTTGAGCTGCGAGTGCGGCAGATAAGTGCTTACGTAAATTTGCCACAGGGAAAAATTGTGGTGTTAACGCATGCCATAACAATGCTCGATCAACTGTACTAACAATATTCCCTTTGGCATCACTACGTTTCATCGTGTCACGAACGGGAGCGGCAAGAATGGCACCTTGAGGGTAAATATTAACCGACTCAATCAATAGAGTAATATCTTTATGGGTTACACAAGGTCTCGCCGCATCATGAACCAAGGCCCACGCATCAGGATATAAGCTTTGGGCATGGTTTAATGCAGCTAAAACTGAATCAGCGCGTTCACCGCCACCAATAACTTGGGTTAACTTAGGATGTGAAGATTGTGGTAACTGACTGAAGTGTTCATCTTCTGGATGAAGAGCGACAACGACTTGGTCTATTTCAGAATGCGATAATAATGTATCCAATGTGTGGGCGAGAATACTTTGTTGCCCCAGCATTAAATATTGCTTAGGCCTATCAGCCCCCATACGACTGCCAACACCTGCTGCAGGTACAATCGCAATAATAGAACGAGGATCTTTTAGCATATAAGCATTACCAAGATTGAAAATTAATGATTAAGGATATACCAACGCAATAACAAGACTAACGATTAAATTGGCTCAGTTCTCGAAGCTCACTACCAACCACTCGATAAAACGTCTCACCCTCTTTAACCATACCCAGCTCGTTGCGGGCACGCTCTTCAATGGCTTCCGTACCACTTTTTAAATCAATAATTTCTTCTCTAAGGATTTGATTTCGAGCCACAAGTTTGTCATTGCTTTGCTCTTGGGCTTTAATTTGACCTTGAAGAACGACATATTCTGACAAATTGTTATCGCCCAGCCAAAGTCGATACTGTAAAAGTGACAATAAACAAATCAGTAAAAATATTAGTCGTTTCATAATATCAAGTTATGTTAAAGCCAAGCCGTGAAAATATGTCCGTTATAGTACAACAAAAAAGGCCACCTAGTGGTGGCCTTTTTTAAGCTTAAGCAAAATATTATCCTTGGCCTTTCACTTCTTTAAGACCGTTAAAAGGAGCTTTTGCACCTAATGCTTCTTCGATACGCAATAATTGGTTGTACTTCGCAACACGGTCACTACGACTCAATGAACCCGTTTTGATTTGACCTGCAGCCGTACCAACGGCAAGATCTGCAATAGTTGAATCTTCAGTTTCACCACTACGATGTGAAATAACCGCGGTAAAACCAGCATCTTTTGCCATTTTGATTGCTGCCAACGTTTCAGTTAATGTACCGATTTGGTTGAATTTAATCAAAATAGAGTTAGCAATACCGTTGTCGATACCACGCTTAAGGATTTTAGTATTGGTCACAAATAAATCGTCACCGACTAATTGAATTTTGTCACCTAATAATTTAGTTTGGTGCGCAAAACCATCCCAATCCGATTCATCTAAACCATCTTCAATCGATACGATTGGATATTGGTCAACTAGATCGGCTAAAAAGTAGTTAAACTCTTCAGAAGTGAATTTTTTACCTTCACCTTTAAGGTTATAAATGTTGTTTTCTTTGTCGTAGAATTCAGACGCTGCACAGTCAAGTGCTAGGGTAATATCTTTACCCAGTTCGTAACCAGCGTTTGCAACGGCGACTTTAATCGCCGCAAGTGCAGCTGCATTCGACTCAAGGTTAGGAGCAAAACCGCCTTCATCACCAACTGCAGTTGAATGACCTTCAGCTTTCAATACTTTAGCGAGGCTATGGAATACTTCTGCCCCCATACGCAACGCTTCACGGAAGTTTGGTGCGCCAACGGGTTGAATCATGAATTCTTGAATATCTACACTATTATCAGCGTGCTCACCACCATTGATAATGTTCATCATAGGAAGAGGCATAGAATAAACACCAGGCGTACCGTTTAAGTCAGCAATGTGTGCATATAAAGGTACGTGCTTAGCTGCTGCGGCAGCTTTAGCTGCAGCAAGAGACACGGCAAGAATAGCGTTGGCGCCAAATTTAGCTTTATTTTCTGTTCCATCTAAGTCAATCATTATTTGGTCAAGTGCAGCTTGATCTAATGCATCTTTACCTTTTAGTGCTGCTGCAATTGGGCCATTTACAGCGGCAACAGCTTTAAGTACACCTTTACCTAAGTAACGAGCTTTGTCTCCATCACGAAGTTCTAATGCTTCGCGACTACCCGTTGATGCACCAGATGGTGCCGCTGCCATACCGATAAAACCGCCTTCCAAATGCACTTCAGCTTCAACGGTTGGGTTGCCACGCGAATCCATAATCTCGCGACCAATCACTTTAATAATGTTAGCCATAATATCCTCGTACTGTGTCAGTAAATTAAAAAATTTAAATAAAAGTTAAAAGCCAATACCAATAAAGCCCTTTAAACAACAAAAACAATCGACTTATTGGTATGTAACTTTCAGTTTTGTAATTTTATTCTATCTGTACTTAGGATAAATCGAATTGGTCTACGCTTCAACTTAGTTTTAACCATGGTGAGACATCACAATGGTGATTTTTTGATCTTACGCATATATCTTAAACAAAAAAGCCGCTAATACAGGGATTAGCGGCTGTCTCTAATTAACTAATGTCGCGTTTTTGATATGCTGAAGAAGCTGCAATAAATCCTTCAAATAATGCGTGTCCATCCCGTGGTGTAGAAGTAAATTCTGGGTGGAATTGGCTCGCAACAAACCATGGATGATTTGGCAGTTCAATCATTTCAATCAATTTGCGATCAGACGACAAACCACTAAACACTAAACCGGCTTTTTCTAAACGTTCAATGTAGTTGTTGTTAACTTCGTAACGATGGCGATGGCGTTCAATGCAACTTGATGAGTGATACGCTGCCGCTGCTTTTGAGCCTTCTTTTAAATGGCATAACTGAGCGCCTAAACGCATAGTACCACCTAAATCAGATGACTCATGACGTGTTTCAACATCACCTTCTTCGTTAATCCATTCGGTAATCAACCCCACTACTGGATGTGGTGACTCTGGATTGAACTCTGTAGAATGTGCCCCTTCTAAACCAGCTACATGACGTGCAAATTCAATTAATGCCACTTGCATACCTAAGCAAATACCAAAGTACGGTAGATTGTTTTCACGGGCAAATTTGGCAGCAAAAATTTTACCTTCCACACCACGTTCACCGAAGCCCCCAGGTACAAGAATACCATCAAGACCTTGTAGCACCTCTTCGCCTTTGGCTTCGACTGTTTGTGAATCAATATACTTGATGTTTACCGTAACACGATTTTTTAAACCCGCATGTTTTAATGCTTCGTTAACAGACTTGTATGCATCTGGTAATTCAATGTACTTACCAACCATACCAATAGTCACTTCACCATTTGGATTGGCTTCTTGATAAATAACATTTTCCCATTCAGACAAATCGGCTTCGTTACAATCTAAATTGAAACGTTTAATGACGAGTTCATCTAACCCTTGTGAGCGTAATAACGCAGGGATTTTATAAATGCTGTCCACGTCTTTTAATGAAATAACCGCACGCTCTTCTACATTACAGAATAAAGAGATTTTAGACTTTTCATTTGCAGGAATGGCTCTGTCACCACGGCAAACCAATACATCCGGAGCAATACCAATCGAGCGTAGTTCTTTAACCGAGTGTTGAGTCGGTTTCGTTTTAATTTCGCCAGCAGCACCTAAGAAAGGCACTAAGGTTAAATGCATAAATAAAGTGCGTTCACGTCCTAGTTCTGCACCTAACTGACGAATAGACTCAAGGAACGGCAATGATTCTATATCGCCAACTGTGCCACCGATTTCAACAATCGCCACATCATGACCTTCGCCACCCGCCAACACTTTTTCTTTAATTGCATTAGTGATGTGAGGAATAACCTGAATAGTCGCGCCTAAATAATCACCACGACGTTCTTTACTAATCACTTCTTCGTAAATACGACCAGTAGTAAAGTTATTGCGGCGATTCATTTTTGTGCGGATGAAACGTTCATAATGACCTAAGTCAAGATCAGTTTCAGCGCCATCTTCAGTCACGAATACTTCACCGTGCTGAGTAGGACTCATAGTACCTGGATCGACGTTAATATATGGGTCCAGTTTCATAATGGTTACATTGAGGCCACGCGCCTCTAAAATTGCTGCTAGCGAAGCTGCTGCAATGCCTTTACCTAGTGATGAAACAACGCCACCAGTAACGAAGATATACCTTGTAGTCATGCTGAACCTGAGAAAATGTGTTGGAAAAAACGTGCTTGTAAGAAAGCACTAGGACGGGGCGATATTATAACAAAGCCACCTCGATTCGACAAACTTAAACGCACTAAATTTCGCTTAATTTGCGTTTTCGTAGTGCTTTACCAGATCCCAATAGCCGTCTAATTCAGTTAATGTGTGTTGTTCAATAGGTTTGCCACTGTTGCTTACGTATTGTTCAACACCACGGAATCGACGTTCAAATTTGGTGTTGGCTTGTCGTAACGCTTGTTCAGGATCGACGTTTAAATGGCGGGCTAAATTGACTACCGCAAATAATAAATCTCCCATTTCATCTTGAATGTTATGTTGCGAATAGTCTGGGGCACCTGGCTTTTTATTAACCTCAAGCAGCACTTCATCTATTTCTTCATGTATTTTGGCGACAACGGGCTCAAGCTCAGCCCAATCAAATCCCACTTTAGCAACACGATGTTGGATTTTACGCGCTCGTGACAATGCAGGTAACCCTATAGGAATATCATCTAGAGCAGACTGCAATTGTTTTTGCTGACGTTCCTTCGCTTTTAACGAAGCCCACGCTTGACTGAAATCATGGGCATTTGTCATTACTGCGGTATTTTTTCCTTGTGATTGAGTAAATACATGGGGATGGCGTCGAACCAACTTGTCACTAATACGATCAATCACAGTATCAAAATTAAACATGCCTTGTTCTTGCGCTAATTGGCAATAAAACACCACTTGGAATAACAGATCGCCTAACTCATCGGGCAATTCATCCCATGCCTCACGTTCAATAGTATCAACCACTTCATAGGCTTCTTCTAAAGTAAAAGGCACGATTGTTGTAAAGTTTTGAGCAAGATCCCACGGGCAACCACAATCAGGATCGCGCAATTGTTGCATAATGGTCAGTAACGATTGAATATCTGCCACAATAATACCCTCTATTTCAAATAGACATTAATGAAAAAGGCATCCAATAACGAGATGCCTTCTCAATCAATATCTGATGTTAATTACGCTATAATCGACGTGATTCAATAACACCATCAACTTGCGATAATTTAGCAATAATCCGAGACAAACCGTCTAAATTATACAATTCGAGTTCCAGTTCAACGGTAGCGGTTTGCGTTTTCACGTCTGATGATGAGCTCATGTTCATTACGTTCGATTTCTCTGCGGCTAGCACTGTGGTTAAATCTCGCAATAGCCCACTACGATCGTGTGCTAATACTCTGACACGAATACGATAACCGCCAGAATAGTTTTCACCCCAAATAACATCTACACTGCGTTCGGGATGAACTCGCATTAACTCTTTTACTTGCTCACAATCACTGCGGTGCACCGAAATGCCTCGCCCCATCGTGATATAACCAAAAATTTCATCGCCAGGCACAGGTTGGCAACAACGCGCAATATGGCTCATTAAATTACCAACACCATTCACTTCAACCTGACCTTTATCTGACTTTTTAGGTTTATGCGACGCTTTTTTAAGAATGTCTTCAACTAATTCTTCGTCAGTGCCTTCGACTTTACGAATTTTAGTTTCGGTAAAGTTAACCACTTGGTTTAGACGTAAATCTCCCCCACCAATTGCGGCTAGCATGTCATCCATCGTATTGAGATTAAAGCGATCAACGGCTACTGCGGCATCTTTAATTTTTAATCCCACCCGAGACAACTCTGATTCAAGCATCTCTTTACCGGCGGCAATATTTTTGTCACGGTCTTGTTGTTTAAACCAGTGTTGGATCTTAGAACGAGAACGAGATGACTTAATGTAACCTAAATTTGGATTTAACCAGTCACGCTTTGGGTTCGGTGTTTTTGAGGTGATAATTTCAATTCGCTCACCCGTTTCAACTTGGTAAGTGAATGGCACTATGCGACCGTCAACTTTGGCGCCAATACATTTATGACCCACTTGAGAGTGGATATAGTAGGCAAAATCAAGCACTGTCGAACCTAAGGGTAAGTCAACCACTTCTCCATTAGGGGTAAATACATACACTCGGTCTTCAAATACTTGGCTGCGAACTTCGTCAACCAAGTTGCCGCTTTCAGCCACATCTTCTTGCCATTGTAAGATTTTCCGAAGCCAATTAATTTTTTCTTCGTAGCCGCTTTGTTTAGTGGTATTCGCGCCTTCTTTGTATTTCCAATGTGCTGCAACACCTAGCTCAGCATCTTGATGCATCGCTTCTGTACGAATTTGAATTTCTACTGTTTTACCTTCAGGGCCAACCACTACAGTATGGATTGACTGATAACCATTGGGTTTTGGGTTGGCGACATAATCGTCAAATTCACGTGGTATGTGATGCCAAAGATCATGCACAACGCCTAAAGCGCCATAGCAGTCCTGCAAACGGTCGGTGACTATACGCACGGCTCGAACATCAAAGAGCTCATCAAATTTAAGATCTTTGCCCTTCATTTTACGCCAAATACTGTAAATATGTTTAGGTCGGCCATACACTTTCGCGCGTATATCATCACTGTCTAGACGTTGTTGCAATTGAGTCACAAACTTGTCGATAAACACTTCACGGTCGACGCGTTTACCATCGAGTTGCTTAGCAATATCCTTGTAAACGGTTGGATGTAAATAACGAAAAGAGATGTCTTCAAGCTCCCACTTAAGTTGTCCTATACCTAAACGGTTTGCGAGTGGAGCATAAATATCAGCGATCTCTCGAGCCAACAATACCCGAGTTTCTTCATCAGCGTTTTTGACGGCTCGGAGTAAACATACGCGTTCAGCAAGCTTAATCACGACTGCACGCACATCTTCTACCATCGCTAACAACATTTTCCGAATATTGTCGATCTGAGGTTCGGCATCACGGGAGTTTTGACTGACTTTTAATGCACCAATCGCATTCATGGTCACAACGCTGGCCACTAATTTTGCAAGGTTTTCACCATATCGTTCTAGGATTTGCTCGTCGTTGATCACCCCGGCTTCTAATAGCAAAAACAAAACTGCTGCTTGCAGTGTTTCGATGTCCATATTTAACGGCGCTAAGATTTCGATCATTTCACGTGCACGAGCGAGCAGCTCGGTATGAGCCAGTTTGTTTTTAACCGGTAAGGCTTCTACTTGCTGGATCAATACTAATAAGGTTTGTGCGTCATCTTTGTTATCAATATAACGAGCGACCCACTCATCTAATTGAAATGCTTGCGTATTAAAATGTGCTTCGCGAACAGATACCATGAACCCTTCCTTAGCCGCATGACCGACTGAGATCTATCCATATTTACACTTGGCATACTGTGTAGATATGGTATTAACAACAACTAAACAGCCTATCTTGAAGCGCAACATTTTTTTGTCAATTCAATCGCGTTTAGTTGAACAAATTTCTAGCGTAACCAGTAAAAATTGATTGTTTATTTAGCTAATTCAAATAACACCATAGCTTCAATATGGTGGGTCTGTGGGAACATATCAACCAATCCAACTTTAGCAATTCGATAACCATTTGCTAATAATACACTACTGTCTCTGGCTAAACTTGCCGGATTACATGAAACATAGACAACTTTTTTAGGTTGCATTTTCTGTAACCATTGCAGACTTTCAAATGCTCCCGCCCGAGCAGGATCGAGCAACAATTTATCAATTTTACCTAACCAGGTCTGAGTTGATAAGTCGGCACTTAAATCGGCATGGTAAAAGGTTACATTGCCAAGTTGGTTGTCGACAGCATTTTGCTTGGCTTGTTGTACCATTTCAGGCACACCCTCAACCCCAATTACATCCGCAGCTTTTAATGCTAACGGTAAACTGAAGTTCCCGACACCACAAAACAAATCTAAAATACGTTCTCCTGCCTGGGGTTCTAGCCATTCTACCGCTTGATCCACCATAGCTTGGTTAATGGCACCATTTACTTGAACAAAATTACCTGGCGTAAAAGAGCAAGAAACAGACTCTTGGGCAAGATGATAATACGGTAACCTTGCCAAAATATTTTCCGCATGCAATAACGGATACAATTGAGTTAATTGTCCTGCATCATCTTGTAATAATAAGTTCAGTTGATGTTTTTCAGCAAAACCCGTTAACCAACGAATATCTGATGCGGGTAATACTTTTGTCACCCTTAATACCACAAAATTACCGTTATCAGCTTGGGTTAACTCCACATGTCCCAAGCAAGATTTGGCTTTCAATTGATTCAAATTAACCGCGAGCGGTGTAATTAATGCCGATAAAGGCTCGGCTAAAACAGGGCATTGTTGAATAGAAACAATTTTATTACTATTACCAGCTCTAAAACCGAGTTGTAAACGTTGACTCTTTTTATCAAATACGGTTGCCAATCTCGCCCGTCTACGATAATGCCAAGCCTCACCCACTAAAGGTGCAGCGATAATATCGGTTTCAATTGATTTAGCATTCGATAACTTACTGATAAGATCAACCAAGGCGACTTGTTTATGGTTACGCTGGGCAATCGTGTCCATATGTTGTAAATCACAACCACCACATTGGTGATAATGTGGACAATGAGGTTGGACTCGATTAGTGGATGCCACATCAATAGTGATTAACTTAGCTTTTGCATAGCTTTTCTTTTGTTCCACAAATTGTACCGTGGCAGTTTCCCCTGGCAGCACACCAGGTATAAACACCACCTTTCCTTGGTGCTGCGCTATACCTGCTCCCAAGTGGTCAAGTTGAGTAACACTGAGGCTTAACTTTGCGGATAATTGCTTAGATTTGTTCGGTTTTGCTTGAAAAAATTGTGCCATTTCGGCCTCAGGTTTTGAATAAAAAACTAGTCAAGAGTGCGGCATATCTGGCAGTCTAGACGGAATAACAGCGATTTAATAATAGGGACACACCTAACTGTCATGAAAAGTGCCAACAATATGACCAAATACAGCCTACGCTCTTGGGTTCTGGTACTTGCGTTAGCGCCCACTATCGTAGTGGGTATTCTACTTGGAAGTTATTTCACGATAAACCGCTTTTATGAATTGGAACAAACCTTAATAGAAAAAGGCAGCAATATTGTTGAACCGTTAGCAATTGCCAGTGAATTTGGCATTATTAACCAAGATCGAGAGTCAACTAAACGGTTACTGGCTGCATCACAAATAAATAATGCATCTCTGATCCTATCGATTGCTGTTTTTGATGCCGAGAACCAACTCTTTGTCACCTCGCATTACCATAAAGATTTTGAAACAATGCGCTATAAACAAGATTTGGACAATTTACTCGGAACAGAGCATGAAACCGTTGCAGACACATTAGTCATTCGTGTTCCAATAATATCCCATACGGGTTTAGAACCCAAATATGGTGTCAGCATAAATAGGTCAAATAACAACATCGACAATCATTACTCGAGCAATGGTGCCATTGAACCTATTTACAATAATCAACAAGAGCGAATACTCGGTTATATATCGGTATTGCTTAATAAAGAAAACGCCCTACTCGAACAACATCGAGCGGCAATAGCTGCATTTATTATTGTGTTGATAGGAGTACAGTTTAACTTATTTTTCACCTTCCGCTTAGTCAAGCACGTTAACTACCCCATTACCGAAATGGTTCGAGTTGTCGCCAAAATCCGTGAGGGTAAACTCGATACTCGCTTAGAAGGCAATTTAATTGGCGAGCTCGATCTGCTTAAACGAGGCATCAATGCAATGGCAGGTTCATTGTCAGAATATCACGATGAAATGCAGCAAAATATTGATCAAGCGACCTCTGATTTACGTGAAACACTTGAGCAGATTGAAATTCAAAACGTTGAACTCGATATTGCCAAAAAAAGGGCCCTTGAGGCGAGCCGGATTAAATCAGAATTCTTAGCAAACATGTCACATGAACTGCGCACTCCACTCAATGGAGTCATCGGATTTGCGAGGCAATTAATCAAAACACCTTTACACACCAGCCAGCTCGATTACATTAAAACCATTGAGCGCAGCGCCAGTAACTTATTGGGTATTATTAACGACATCCTCGACTTTTCAAAACTAGAAGCAGGTAAAATGGTTTTAGAAAAAATGCCATTTGCTCTGCGAGAAACTCTCGCTGAAACGCTCACCATTATCGCGGGTAGCGCTCAAGAAAAAGGATTAGAGCTGGTTATCGATATTGATGAAAATGTACCAGAAAGTGTTAGTGGTGACGCAATGCGAGTCAGCCAAATCATTACTAACTTGGTTGGAAATGCGATTAAATTTACCGATAAAGGCAGTGTCATACTCAAAATACACTTAGTCGGTCAAGACGAAGATAATATCACTTTACGATGCGAAGTTATTGATACAGGCATTGGTATTGATGAAAGCCAACAAGAGTATTTATTCCAAGCATTTGGCCAAGCTGACTCATCGATTTCTCGTCGTTTTGGTGGCACGGGATTAGGCTTAGTCATCACCAAACGTTTAATTAACCAAATGGGTGGCCAAATAGGCTTTACCTCTGCCCCCAATAAAGGTTCAAATTTTTGGTTTATTCTACCGCTTGGCATCAGTCAATTTGAAATTGGTGAGGTGCTTCCTGTCAATGTATTACAACATAAATCAGTATTGCTATATGAACCACGAGAATTAACCCGTGATACATTAAACCGCCGTTTAGTTTCATGGCAGCTTATTATTACCAATGTAGCCAACCCAGAAAACCTTACATCGGTATTACAAAGTAAAAATAGTAAGTTTGATTACATTATAATGAGTTGCCATGGTTTTATAGATAATGCCACCTTTATTCATTTACTACAGCAAGCAAAGCAGCACACTGATTGCCTGATTCTATTGCATGACTGCTTAGACAAAGACATGATCATTAATGTGCTCAAAACCCATGCAGATGTACTGCTTAATACCCCTATTAGTGATTTTACCTTAGCACATCATTTAATCTATCCTCCGGTTTCATCTGCATTGGCGAACTTACAAGAGCCCATTAACCCTCAGGTATCACAACGTTTAAATGCCTCTGTATTGGCTGTTGACGACAACATGGCCAATTTAAAGTTAATCGATACTTTACTTAAAGAATTAGTGGCAAATGTTATCACTGTTAATAATGGTGTTGATGCGATAAAGCAAGCTAAGTCGCAATCCTTCGATTTAATCTTTATGGACATACAAATGCCGGGCATAGATGGCATCACCGCCACCCAGCAAATACGAGCAGAGTCACTCAATCGTAATACGCCAATTATTGCCGTAACAGCCCATGCTATAGCCGAAGAGCGAGAAAATATCCTCGCCAGTGGTATGGATGGTTTTTTAGCTAAACCTATTGATGAACTATCGTTAAAAGGTGTCATTAGCCGCTGGATAACTAAACCTCAATTTACTCATTTTGATACTCATGTGCTAAATTGGGATTTGTGTTTAACACAAGCAAATCAAAAAACCGATTTAGCCTTAGACATGTTAAAAATGTTAGTTAACTCATTGCCCGAGACAACCCTATCAATTAATAAGGCGTTAGTGGCCAAAGATGCAGAGTCATTACTGCAAGCGGTACATAAACTCCATGGCGCTACCTGTTATTGTGGCGTACCAACCACACAAAAGTTATGCAAGGATATTGAGTCAGCATTAAAGCATAAAATCGACATTGATGACTTAGAACCTGAAATACTAGAGTTACTTGATGAGTTAACTAAGGTAGAATCAGCAGCAAATCAAGTAATAAACCAGCTATCAGTGGATGTTCCCCATGACCAGTAAAACCGGTTTTTTTAAACGCCTAAAGACATTGTCGTTACCCCAGAAACAGCTATTTGCTCTAGCACTGTGCCAACGAATGCTGCCTAACTACCAATTATTTTCTGAAGTATGCGAGTTTGGCCAGCCACAGGTGCTAAGCACCGCATTAGACTTGTTATGGCAAAGCCAATACGACAAAAAACTGAAATTCAATGTCGATGTACATTTACAACGTCTCGATGAAAACACACCAGAACCCAATGAGTTTGAAGCATATGGTGCTTATCCCGCAATGGATGCGGCTGTTGCTATCGCCACTCTAATGGCTGCAATTGATGGCAAAATTGAAGAAGACATAACCAATATCAGTAAATTATCATCAAGTACTGTGGCTAACTATATTGAAGCCATTAGTGATGAATCCTTAATGGATGAAGCGCTCGATGAGTTTGTGTTTTCGCACCCTGTAATGGAAGAAGAAAAAGAATTACAAGGTATGTTACTCGACATTATCGAAGCTAATCCTGTAGTAAACAGCGAATTAGTAAAGGGGTTACGTAAAGAGATCATTGAAGCAGGTGTGTCAAATATCGGCATTAGCTTGTAGATACAACACAAACCTGATATTGCCAATAAATATTAAGTTAGCCTGAATTATTCAGGCTTTTTATTGAGTTTACCGCCATGAAAAGAATTTTTTATCGGGGTTTCACCTTTAGTAATACAGACGGCAAAACTGATAACTGGACATTAGTCATAGGTAATCAAGTGCGAGTAGGCTCGTTATTTGAGCTAAGGCGGCAAGTTCACTTTTTTACTGAACTTGGTATATTGCCACCACCCAAAGTATTACAAACAAGTTCAAATTTAAAATCGAAAAAATAATCACTCGTTTAACTTTAGCCTAATTGCATCCTTCCCCCTAAACGCAGTAAAGTGATCTTATTATCATTTTGCTAAGGAATTGCGAGGGATGTCCAGTATTCTTACCCCGCTAATCGCTGTATTTATTATTATGCTGCTCGGCAGTATTATTCAAAAGTTAAGATTATTACCGCCAGACACTGATCTTATACTCAATCAATTTGTCTATTATATTGCCTTCCCCGCGATTCTCCTCATCGTATTAGCTGAAACGCGCATTGAAGATATTATTCAATGGGGCTTTATTGGTGGCTTTAGTTTGGCGATGATTATCACTTATGCTTTGGTGATTGCGGTGTCCCTATTATGCACACCGAAAAAGCAAGCCATAGCCGCAATGCGTGCGTTAAATGCAACATTTGGCAATACTGCCTTTATTGGTATTCCTCTACTTAGTCTATTATTCCCGGGCCACAAAATGGCATTAGTCGCCGCTGCTATTGCCAGTTTACTGTCGGTGTTTATGTTTGCCTTTGCTTTAGTCTCGATTGAATTGGCCAGCCGAACTAAGCAGTCGACAGAGCATGCCATCGTCATCATGGGTAACGCATTATATAAAAACCCGATTGTTGTTGGCAGTATCATAGGTATATGTTTATCAGCATGTCACGTGAACTTACCTGCCAGCATTGCGCTAATGCTACATCAAGTGGGAAACACCTCTAGTCCTTGTGCCTTATTTGCCATTGGCATGGTGCTAGCCAAAGCTTTGCGACACCAATCGGCAACGAAAATGTTTAGCGTTAGCTTGATTACTGAACTGAATTTAATCAATTTACTTAAGCTTATTATTCAGCCTTTGATCGCTTTTGGATTACTAAGGCTGTTTGAGGTAGAGCCAGAATTACTCACCATGGGCGTCATTTTGGCAGCCTTGCCTACGGCAGCAAGTGTATATCTATTGGCTGACCGTTACCAAATTAACGCTAATGTTAGCGCCCAGGGTATTTTATATGGCACCTTAATTACTTTTGTCAGTTTGCCCATAATAGAAACACTTTTAAAATCCATTGCTTAATGATCAAACGACTCTCGACGATAAAATAGTCAATACGAATTTAACCTTAACCACTTTACTGTATATAAAATCAGTATATACTGTTTATCAATACAGTGGTTTAGTGTTTCATTGACAGGAATTCATTATGCTTTGCCAACTCAGCATCAATAATTTTGCTATCGTACGTTTTTTAGAACTCGACTTTAAAGCCGGTATGACAAGTATCACCGGTGAAACTGGTGCAGGTAAATCGATTGCTATCGACGCTCTGGGATTGTGCTTAGGCAATCGCAGTGACGCAAATACCGTTAGACCAGGAGCCAGTAAAACCGAAGTTAGCGCTCGCTTTACATTGCACGATGTACCACTGGCAAAACGCTGGCTTGAAGACAACGATCTCGATGCTGAAGATGAATGTATTCTCCGCCGTACCATCAATAACGATGGTCGTTCTCGCGCTTATATCAACGCGAACCCCGTCCCTGTAACACAATTAAAAGCGATTGGGCAATTACTGATTGGTATTCATGGGCAACACGCTCATCACGCTATGTTAAAAAATGAACATCAATTAAACTTACTAGACAGCTATGCTAACCACAAACTGTTACTTGATAACGTGAGCGCAAGCTATCAACGATGGAAACAAGTTGAAAATGAGTTAAAACAACTTGAACAAGCTCAACATGAACGTATTTCACGTCAACAATTGTTGCAGTACCAGGTTGAAGAACTCAATGAATTTAATTTGGGATTAGCTGAATTTGATGAGATTGAGCAAGAACACAAACGCTTAGCTAATGGCACAGATTTAATTGAACGTTGCCAAGCAGGCTTAAACTTATTAACCGAAAGTGAAGAAGGTAATATTGAGTCATTACTTAATAAAGTAGCCACTATTGCAGACACACTTCAAAGCTATGACGAATCACTCGCCCCTATCAGTAACATGCTTAATGATGCATTAATTCAAGTACAAGAAAGCGCAAGCGAGATTGAAGGTTATTTAAGTAACTTAGAACTTGATCCAGAACACTTTGCCTATTTAGAAAAGCGTTTATCAACGGCAATGCAACTCGCGCGTAAACATCATGTTAGTGCAGATAAACTGGCTCTACATCACCAAGAACTTGCTTCTGAATTAGCAGAACTTTCAGGGGATGAAACCAAATTAGATGAAATAAGACAGCAGCTCGAAGCCAGTAAAAATAACTATTTAGTTAACGCACAAAAACTCAGTCAAAGCCGCAGTCGTTACGCCAAAGAGTTAGATAAACTGGTTACACGATCTATTCATGAACTCAATATGCCCAAAGGTAAATTTACTATTGAAGTGAATTATGATCCGTCCAACATCTCGGCGAATGGCTGCGATAACATAGAATTTATGGTAACAACCAACCCAGGACAGCCATTACAACCTATTTCAAAAGTAGCCTCTGGTGGTGAACTATCTCGCATTGGTTTGGGTATTCAAGTTATTACGGCTAAAAAAGTGGCAACACCAACATTAATATTCGACGAGGTTGATGTGGGAATTTCAGGCCCGACAGCATCCGTTGTAGGTCGTATGTTAAGAAGCTTAGGTGAGTCGACTCAAGTGTTGTGTGTCACTCATTTACCCCAAGTTGCGGGTAACGGTCATCAACATATGTTTGTGAATAAATTCAATAAAGGTGGTAATACCGAAACCACTATGCAAAATTTAGACAAACAACAAAGGATAAACGAACTTGCTCGCTTATTAGGGGGGGATGTGATTACTGAGAACACTCTAGCCAATGCCCGAGAGTTACTGCAATAGTCATTAACCAGCATTTATGATGAAAAAAATAAGCATAAAACTGGCAATCGTTTGAGCCGTTAGTGACTAAAAGCTAACTGACAACAGTCAGTATCATTAGGTTGATCACTATATCGTTTTCTCTATTCCATTAAAGCTCATCATTTTTATCACCTTGAAGCGAGTTGGCAAGAAAACCGACTCACTTCAATTAAGTAAGCGATACAAAACTACTGAAAATTTGTTATTCAGAGCTCTAAATGATGTCATTTAGAAGCCTTCTACATCTTTAACAGTCCTCACCATCCATTAATTAAATGATCAATCAGGGTTTTCATTAGAAGCTCATTGGCCAAATATACCTCACTGATAATTTTCGCAAAAAGAGCAAATTCTAATGCGGATTGGTATAATACCAATTCTATTAAATATGTGATCTTTCAGCGGGAGTTCAAAGTGCTGTAGGCAAGGCAGATGATTGAAGCGAATAGTGATTCTATTTTGAAAGCATCTAACGAAGCATAAAGGACTTTGAAACCCGCCAGAATGGAGTCTCTCAGGTATGCCACTTCTGTGTTACATCGATTTACAAGGGAACAACCATTTCTACATCAATGTGCCTTGAATTGAAAAACCTGAGAGACTCTGAACTGACCAGATATTTAATGAGATTGGTATAAAGCCTTTATTTATGGCGTCATTATGCATAAATGAAGGCTTTTTTGTTTAACTGAACGTTAATGATGACTGTTACAATCGCAAGCTAAATGAATAATTAACGATATAAAATAGTGAAGATATCATGAAAAGAAAAATCGAATTATTAGCACCGGGTGGCGATGTCGATGCCATCAAAGCGGCGATTATTGCCGGTGCAAATGCCGTTTATTGTGGCTTAGATACCTTCAATGCACGTAACAG
This sequence comes from Shewanella sp. A22, assembly GCF_053850585.1. Taxonomy (NCBI): domain Bacteria; kingdom Pseudomonadati; phylum Pseudomonadota; class Gammaproteobacteria; order Alteromonadales; family Shewanellaceae; genus Shewanella; species Shewanella sp. A22. Next base: position 2,685 of record NZ_JBSQBN010000055.1, on the reverse strand, counting down.
AGCTGCCAACCTGTCCTTCGATGACTTAATGGGCGTTATCTCACTTGCACACCAATATCAGTGCGAAGTATTTCTAACCATGAATATCGTTATTCTAGAAAACGAACTGCCAACACTGGTTAAATTACTCAACCAATTGGTAAATACCGGTATTGATGGCATTATTGTACAAGACTTGGGGTTGTTTAACTTAGTCAGCAAGTATTTCCCCAGTTTAGCCATTCATGCCTCTACTCAGCTGACGACCCATAACGAAGGTCAAATTGCCTTTTTAGCTAAAATTGGCGCCACTCGTGTCAACTTATCTCGCGAGCTAAACCTAAGTGAAATAAAAAGCCTTACCAGCTTCGCCCACGATCACAATGTGCTTACTGAAGTCTTTGTACACGGCGCATTATGTATTGCTTTCTCAGGTCAATGCTATTCAAGCTCTGTGAGTGTCGGCAATTCAGGGAATCGTGGCCGTTGCAGCCAAGCGTGTCGTGATGAATATGAAATCACCGACGCGGGAAACAAATTTCCACTTAATTTAAAAGACAACTCGGCCTATTTTGACTTACCTGAACTGGTTGACGCTGGTGTTGATTCACTTAAAATTGAAGGTCGTATTAAAGGTGCACAATATGTGCATACCGTAGTTGATAGCTGGCGTAAGCAAATTGATAGATTTATCGACACGGGTAAATTATTAGCCGATGACTCAAATTTGCACAGAGTGTTTAACCGTGATTTTACCAACTCATTTTTAAAGGGTAACCTCACCAAAGACATGTTTATCGACAATCCACGCGATAACAGTTTTAAGCATGCTAACGATAAAAATAACGCCATTTCAGTGGTTCAAATTCAACAAGCACAACATACGCTGTCTTTAGAAAAAGACGCCATCGTTGAGCTTGTTGCCGAAAAAATTGATCACCTCAGCATTGCCAAGCCCGAATTAACGCTTGCATTTGCTGGCCAAGTAAATAAACCCTTGTCGATAACGGTAACCACACCAGATCAACACTTTGTCATTGAATCATCTATCTTACTGACCCAAGCAACAGAATCTCGTATCGATGCAGCGGCTATTGAGAAACGCTTTAAGAGCGTAAAAAATTGTGGCTACCTGCTGCAAGCTTTCGATTTTAACAACTTAGACACAGATTTAAGCTTACCGTTTAGTCAATTAACTCAGCTGAAAAATCAACTGTTGTTACAACTGACCCAAAGAGAATATATAGGCGCAGTCACCTTACCTAAGTTACCCAAACACCCGAAAGTGACCGACACAGCAACATTGTCTTTGCTTATTAGTGACGAAAAAGATGTCAATTTGGGCAGTGTGACTGATGCCGATATTTACTTCAAACTGCCAGAAAGCTTTAAGAAAAACGATAATAAGTACATTGATATATTCATGCGTAATCCAAGGCTTATACCATGGTTTCCAGCGGTTCTTATCGGCAAAGATTACCTTGAGTCTGTAAGGCTTTTAGAAACGGTTAAACCAAAACGCATCGTCAGTAACAACACCGGCGTCGCATTCAAGGCTAATGAAATGGGTATCGAATGGATTGCAGGTCCATTTTTAAACACGACAAACTCTTATGCTTTGCTTACATTACAAGAGCAACTAAATTGTGCAGGTGCATTTATTTCTAACGAAATCAATCGTAATCAAATTAGAAATATTGCCAGACCAAAAGGTTTTAAACTGCTTTATAGCATTTATCATCCTATTTTGATGATGACTAGCAGACAATGCTTTTTCCAGCAAACAGTCGGTTGTAATAAACCCAGTATTGAAGATGGTTGCATGCTTAAATGTGAAAAAGCCACTACTATCACAAATGTTAAAGGCATTTCATTTGCGGTCGACAAGCAAAAAGGTGGCTACCCGAGCATTTACAACCATGAGCAATTTTTAAACATCGAAGCAGTGGAAGATTTATCCTACTTATTTGATGAGTTCTTTATCGACCTCACAAACATTGGTTCGGGTTCAAAAGCTGAAATTGATAAAGTCCAACTCGTCAACCACTTCGAAAACGTTCTAAAAGGCGTAACTCAAGCCAAAGTGGAGCTTAGTCAATTGGTTACAATCTCAACCAATGCACAATATCAGCAAGGTTTATAACAAATCACCAGCATTTGCTAGAGCAATAAACAGGGTCACCTAATGGTGACCCTGTTTATTGCTAATCGCGTTGTATGGCATTGCTAAACAGATAGATTTTACTCAGATCGAGCATAATCATGAGCGGCATCGGCTGAAGTAGATTATAACCGTTCAACAGGCTAACCACTTTAAAAAATGGCGCACAAATAGCTCAATCTCTTAATGCCTTAATGAATTCGTTTTAAATATGCCTAATTGTTCAACTATATGAGCCGTCACTTCACTTAAGCGGTGACCTTGTTGTTCAAGTTCATTACAGTCATGAGCATTGTGCAAAGTAATACCAATCCCATTAAATATCTGGTCAGTTCAGAGTCTCTCAGATTTTTCAATTCAAGGCACATTGATGTAGAAATGGTTGTTCCCTTTTAAATCGATGTAAAACAGAAGTGGCATACCTGAGAGACTCCATTCTGGCGGGTTTCAAAGTCCTTTATGCTTCGTTAGATGCTTTCAAAATACGACGGCATGGTCTATTTTTTTCCATAAAAAATAACACATTCCCACCATCCATGGCGGTC
>NZ_JBSQBN010000054.1:0-29156 GCF_053850585.1 Shewanella sp. A22 | reverse complement strand
AATGTCTTATTTTTTATGGAAAAAAATAGACCATGCCGTCGTATTTTGAAAGCATCTAACGAAGCATAAAGGACTTTGAAACCCGCCAGAATGGAGTCTCTCAGGTATTCCACTTCTGTGTTACATCAATTTAAAAGGCAACAACCATTTCTACATCAATGTGCCTTGAATTGAAAAACCTGAGAGGCTCTGAACTGACCAGATATTTAATGAGATTGGTATAATTGCAACCCCATTATTTTTATGAGCCAATAAAAAAGCCCCTTAAAGGGGCTTTTTTGAATCAAGTTAACGATTACAGTGTCACGTTATGAATCCGAGCTTTTTCTTTTATATAAGAAATATAACTCTTAGCACTTCGTTGCGTCTTTTTATCGTTAGCGGCAAGTAATGCACGCTTATAAGCTGACTTGTACTTTTTAAGACTTAAATAAGCTAATGCTAACTCAAATTGAGCTTCGCCAGGATTATCAATACCTGCATCAAGTGCTTTTTTTAGCACAGGAATTGCATCATTGAATTTTTGATCTAAAGCAAGAATACGTCCTTGTTTTAAATACAAATCACCTTTATTGCTAACAGCAGCGGCTTTACCATAATAGAAAGCAGCTTCTTTTAACTCTTTAGCATTATGAAAAAAACCAGCGAGTGTTGTAAAACTCTTCTCGTTTTCAGCAATAAGCCCTGACTTCATGTGCTTTTCAAAAATGGTAGCCGCTTTATAAGGCGAACCTTTTTGTGCTAGCAATTGAGACAAACGAGTAATATTACTGTCGGTCTCTAAAAAGCCATTTTTATACGCTAAATCATAAGTTGCTAGTGATTTATCATAATCTTCAGTCATCAAATAGAACTGAGCTAACTGAACCCAGAGACGTTTATCGTCTTGGAACAAAGGCACCATAGTCTCTAACACTTTTACGGCATCTTTGTACTTTTTCTGGTTAAAGTAAGCAGTTAACTTCATCTGATACAAACCTTTATCAGGTGCTTCAGCTAAAGATAACCCTTTATCAGCCACTTGCAGTACTTTATTCCATTCTTTTAATTCAGTGTGGGCAATACCAATTCGGCGATACATTTGTGCATCAGCCTTACAGGTAAATTCCATCCACTTATAATAATATGGAATTGCTTCTTTAAACTTTCTTTCTTGAAGAAGTAAATCGGCATACAAACGCATTGTTGCAGCATGGTCTGTGCCGCCAAGAATGTCAGCGTCAACAGCAGTTTTTAGGTACTTAACTGCCGTTTTCATCTGACCTTTTTCAGCATAAAAGTTACCCAGCATACGATTGACATAAGCTTTGTCAAAGTCGTTTCTGGCATTAGCTTCAAGCAATATTGCAATAGCTTGATCTAAATTACCTTCAGTATATGCTTCAAAAGATTTCTGAACCTTTTTTGCAGCGCTTTCGCCAACTGCGCGAGATTGACGTTTATCAATCTCACATTTCTCAGCAGCAACTACAGTGTTTGACAATAATGCACTTCCACTTATTGAAAGTAATAACGCTGTAGCGATACTAGTAAGTTTACGCATTATCTACCTCCTCTTCTCTAGTGTGAAGTCTAGCTGTACTGTCATACCAGGTTGTTTTAATGGCTTACCATCAACAATCTTTGGTTTGTATTTCCATTTCTTCAATGCACGAACAGCTTCACGATCGAATACGCGTCTAGGCTCTGCTTTGATGACAGAAACGTCCTCTACACCACCTAATTCGTTAATGGTAAAAGTCAGTTGAACCCAACCTTCTTTACCATCACGAGCTGCAGCAATTGGATACTGAGGCTCAATACGAACGATAGGAGTAGCATCACCGTCACGGGTCATCATGTTACCTAGTTTAAAGCCAGTACTAGGCCCACCGGCTTCAATGCCTCCCATATTAAACGCCATATTGGTGTCTATATTGGTTGATGAATCAGGCGGAGTAGTATCCGGCTTCGGTGGTTGCTCCGGTGGTGGAGGTGGCTTAGGTGTAACCCTTGGTTTTTTCTGTGCCTTCGAATCCTGTTTATCCATCGTAATTTCAATAACAGGGGTTTCCGCTGACTCATCGTTGCGTTGTGCACCGCCGCCGACTAGGAAAGCCATGAAAGCAAACAGCCCGAAAGTCACTGCGGCACCAATGATTATTGATACGAGTGCTCTTAGCATATTACTCATTCCCCGCTGATACTGAAATTTTGTCAATACCTGCAGCTTTAACATTATCAAGCACTTTAACGACTAAACCATGTAATGCGTCTTTGTCTGCTTGAATAAGTACAGCTGCTTCTGGTGCTTCTGCTAGCATACGTTCTACGTTAGCCGTTACACGTTCGATATCAACCTGACGGTTTTCCATCATAATGACACCACTTTTACTAATGCCAATAAAGATGTTTGCCGATGGTTTAGACGTAGCCTGTGACGCTTTAGGCTTGTTGTAGTCTAAGCCTGATGGCTTAACAAACGATGTTGTTACAATGAAGAAGATCAGCATGATAAACACGATGTCTAACATCGGGGTCATATCAATTTGCGCTTCCTCTTCCATAGTGGAATGCTTCTTACGTGCCATGTTCAATCTCTCTCTAGTGGTGAGGCATGCTGTCTTTTAGCTTTTGTAAACTGATTCTCATTTTTGAGTCTAAACGTGTGCTAAAGAAAACACCCGATAGTGCTGCAACCATTCCTGCCATAGTTGGCATTGTGGCCATTGAGATACCAGCCGCCATTAAACGAGCATTACTCGTCCCCTGAACAGCCATCACATCGAATACTGAAATCATACCGGTTACAGTACCTAATAAACCAATCATTGGACAAATGGCTACTAAGGTTTTAATTAACAGCATACGTGCATTCAAATCTTGCTTCGCTTGGGATACCCAAGCTTCACGGATACGGTGAGCATGCCAAGAAGTTGTTTCTTCTCTTGCTTCCCATGAGGCTATCACTGCTTGATGTTGTTTTGGCGATATCCAATTTAGATACCAATAACGTTCAAGCATTAACACCCACATAAGGAATAGCACAGCTGCAACCAACCAGAGAACATCGCCTCCGGAGGCCATGAAGCCCCTGACGGAATCCCATACGTCCATCAGGATTAGCATCATTAGTCAGCCCTCTTCTCAGCATGTTCTGCGATAATACCAGCACTTTGCTCTTCAAGAACTTGAACAATTGACTTGCTACGAGCAACAACAACTGCATGCAATAACATCAGAGGCAATGCAGCGATTAGACCTTGAACAGTCGTAATAAGCGCCATAGAGATACCACCAGCCATCAATTTAGGGTCACCAGTACCGAATAATTGAATTGATTGGAAGGTTGCAATCATACCGGTAACAGTACCTAAAAGACCCATCATAGGAGCAATAGCGGCAATGACCTTAATAATAGAAATACGCGCTTCTAAAGCGGGTGTTTCTTTTAAGATGGCTTCATCAAGTTTTAACTCTAACGTTTCAACATCAACGTCTTTGTTTTCTTGATACACTTTTAAGATACGGCCTAATGCATTGTTGCCAGGCTTATCAATGTTCTTACGTTGGCTGTTAACTTTACCGCCAATAATAGTAAGAGTCACTAAACGTTCAAGCGCAATCAATGCACCTAAAGCAAGTAATGCAAGAATGATATAACCAATCGTTCCACCAGCTTCTAAACGGTCTTCTAAACTAGCTTTGTTCGTAAAGATGTTTAATAACACGCCACGAGCCGGATCAATATAGAAAGGCGCTACGCCTGAAGTCGTGTTTTCCCAAGCGCCAACTGCGCTAACTTGGTAACCTTCTGGCTGCTGTGATAATTGTTGGATTAAGTTTAGTTCTGGCTTATAAACAACGTATTTACCTTCAGCAGTTAAGTTGAAAGGACCAACACGATGAATCGCAGTATTTACAACGTTACCGTCAATAGCTGTTACCGCACCATTGAACTTAACAACTTTCCCTGATTCAACCATTTCAAATAATTGCGCTTCCCAAAATTGTTCTAACTCTTCAATTTTAGGGAGTGATTTACGAGCACCTAATTCAGCTATAAAAGTATCGCGACCTGGGTACTGAGCGCTAATGTTAGACGCAGCTAACTTACCAGCAAAATCACCCGCTTCACCTTTAACAACACCAAACATTTCACCCAAGTCACCTTGAGCTGTTTTTAAGTCTTCTTCTAACTGAGCAATTTTACGCTCGTTATCTAAGAATGCTTGGTTTAAATCTTTACCACGTTGCTTTTCAGCAGAAAGCGCGTTCTTTTCACGCTTAAGTAATGCGGCTTTATCGCCTCGTTCAGCTTGAAACTCTCTTTCGCGCTTAGCGTTAGACTTACCTTCGTTAGCACGGTCGACTTTAACTTGTTGTAACAGTTGGTCGATAGTTTTTGGTGCATCTGCAGCAGAAACCATACCAGCAGTTAAAGAGAAAGTTGCAGCCACTAGCGCTGATGTAATTAACTTCTTCATTATTGTGCAGTCTCCGCAGCAGGAATTGGTAATGCGAATAGGTCTAGTGCGCCTTGCTTACGAGCAATGCGGATACCTTTTGTGATGTCGCGTAGATAGCTGTCTTCTAACTTGTTCCAAGCTTTAGTGTCAGCGTCATACATCCATGCTATTTTTTGATCTAAGCTTTGTGCATAAAGAGCAACACGACCTAAATTAAAGAAATCAACTAACACTTCTTTTCCATCTAGGTTTAGCTTACCAGTATGAACTGCAACGAAGTTACCGTATTCACGTTCAATGCTATAAGCATCAAGAATAAGACGATACTTCTCTGCTAATGTTACTTCTGCAGTGTTAAGGATATCTTTTAGATTTTCAACACGAGCATGACGCGTTTCGCTGTTGAAAGGTAAATCTAAATTTACAAACTGCTCTAAAGCATCAACCATTTTAAACATTAATGGCACAACACCTTGACGGAGTTTATCGACACCGTTGATGTCAGTTTGAATAGAATCGAGTGTTTTTTGTTGATCAGCTACCAAGCCTGCAACGTAATCATTATATGACTTCAATGATTCACGCTCATCAGCAACGCTGCCATACTCAAAGAGCATGTCTTGTGCTTGGTCAAAATATTTGTCGACTTTCTTTTGTGACGCAGCTGAAGCAGCGTTAAGGCTGCTATCTGCTTTTTGAACGTCAGCTAGTGGATCTGCAACAACGAAGTTGCTACCAGCTAAAGCTAGAGCGCCAACAAGTGCAGTAGCGATTTTTGTTCTATTGCTTACCTTGGACATAGTTCCCAACCAATTTGAAGTGAATTAAAAAGTTCAACCTAGCAAAATAGCGATGATCTAAAATAGTTATCAATGCCAATTCACTAAGTACGTCTTTTTCTTGTGATTGTTTGTTTTCTTCCCTTTTCTGCACCGATTAAGGCGCAGACCCGTTGGCATCATTTCACAAAATGTTGACCTGTGTCAACATTTGCAAAGCGTAAAGACTAGTGGAAAGAGCAGTTAAGATAAGGAATGTAAATGAAAGGTGAATAAATATACATCTTCAACATAAATCTGTAGTAATTAAGTGTTACACTAAATTATTTTTCAATTTAAAATCAACTAGATAAAACGAATTATCATCACAATTATATTTACTGTTTATAACAAATATAATGGTGCCTATAACAAATTTACTCTTGATGCGATTATTTTAGCAGCATATTACATCAACTGCGTTGTAATGTAATATTAACAGTACCTGTACAATCTCAATAATTAAAAAACAAATAATATACAAATAAAGAGCTTGGGTCATAAATTACACTTCACTAAAAAAAGTGAGTGAACAAAAAAACAACATTTTAATTTACACCAATTTCTAATAAAGTCACCTTCAACCAAAAAGTTTACATTACACTCGTTGATAATAGTAAAAGTATTGAGCACTTTGTAGACATTGGCGAATCAAGATTTCTCGCGATTAATCGCTAGCACGATTCACCAAAGAGCGAATACACACCTTTCACATTACAGTGGTTGATAGTTTGGCCATTTTCAAATATAGAACTTAACGGTCATTGAATAACATCAGACGTAAGATCAAACAAACTACCACTTAAAATCAGTTACTGACACCGCTTAGTATTATTATTGGAATAAAATAATTTAGATTAAAATCATCTGGTTATTTATCATAGAGTCAAAACTATAACCACTCAGTTGTAAAATAGGATCTGCTATGGGCCGAATTTGCTTACTTATATAATATTCATAATCGATATTCTGTGGTTTTGCTTCAATTGCCTGTGCGCCAGTCAACGTCATAACGTATTTAATTTGTTGTCCTTTACGAGTCACGTTTACGTCATCCAGAAGTTGAGCAAGCTGTTTAGCGGCTTTTACATGAGGGGATGATTTAGCGGTGTAATCTTCAACATTTCTCCTCAATCGTTTTTTGAAAATAAGTTCATTATCTCTAGCGCCACTTTTAATTGCCGCCAGCTCATTGCTCAAGTAATCAATGACATCCTCGCCCTTGAAAAACAATTCATATAAATGATATTGCATTCTTCGCGCGATAGGGCTCCAATCACTTCTTACCTGTTCCATACCTTTAAACGTCAGTTTCAATTGTTGAGTGTCATTTAACACTGCACCGACATAACGTTTTTTACTGCCCTCATCAGAACCTCTAAGCGTAGGCATAATAAATTGTTCAAAGTGGGTTTCAAATTCGAGTTCAAGATAACTGTCTAATTGATATTCATCTGCGCACCATTCAAGCCAGCGTTGAGTAATTGATGTCGACAAGTGCTCACCAACCGCTTGGATGTCATTAATCCCATGATGATTCCCTAACCACACAAATGTAGAATCGGTATCGCCATAAATCACTTGATAACCACACTCTTCTATCCATTGTTTAGTCAGTTTCATTATCTGATGACCGCGCATGGTAATAGAACTGGCAAGTTTTGCATCATGAAATACACAACCTCGAGAGCCTAATACGCCATATAACGAGTTCATAATAATTTTTATTGCTTGTGATAAAGGTGCATTTTTATCGCGTTTAGCCCGCTCACGTTGTTCCGCTAAACTTGCAATTAACGCTGGTAAAATAGGTTTATTCCGACTGAATTTAGCGCCTAGATATCCATCTACAGTAGTGTTATCAACATTACAATTACTGTCATGCAAACCTTCAATTAATCCTTTGGGATCAATAAGGAATGTTCTGATAATCGACGGATACAAGCTTTTAAAATCTAATACCAAAACATCTTTATAGTAGCCTGGGATAGATGACATAACATATCCGCCGGGACTCTCAAGCCCCTGACTAGCGGGATGGGCTGGCGCAACAAAGCCACTTCGATGTAAGTGAGGTAGATACAAATGATAAAATGCGGCAATAGATGCGCCAACACGACCAAACTCTAAGCCGGTTAATTTGGCTCGTTCAAGAGCAAAATCTAGTAATTGAGTTTTTTCGAAAATATCCCATACCAAACGACAGTCCGTAAGGTTATAAAAAGCCAGTGCATTCTTGTCTGTTTCAAATAAATGAGTGATTTCTTGACCACGATTTTCAACATGGTCAATGGCTTTCCCTTCGGCTAATAAGTGCCGCGAAACAGACTCTAACGAAAAACTATCAAATTGATAAAATGCCGCTTTAAGCCAATCAATACCATCCAGTACTACACGTCCGGGTAGCGATAAGGTTTCAGGCCGATATTTGTCAGCCACTTTCCAGCTAAGTTCAGTATCACCTCGGCCGATGGTTAATGGGATTTGATGTAATGCGCAGCGTTTATACAGCAAGGCTAAGTCAAAGGTGACCACTGCCCAACCGATGATAATATCGGGATCATAGTCGCTAAACCATGCAATTAATCTCTGTATAAGCTCAACTTCATCCTTAACCCAAATAATAAACTCATGGCATTGTGCTTGTGGTTCGCCCACCATAATGACGCATTGATAATCTATTCCATACAAACCGACCGAATAAAGTTCACCAGCAAAACTACACTCAAAATCCAGTGAAACCATCTTCAAATGAATATCAACAGGTTCGTTAGCGGGTATTTTTCTAGCCCGATTAATCTCTAATAAAGAAATTGATGAAGTTGAATTAACCGTTTGATAGCGCCCATTGCATTCTATATCTAAGGCAATAAACCGTTCGATAAGATAACGTTGTTCAGGCCTTATATCGGCTTCAAATAGCGTAATACCAATATCATTGGCAATACGGCTAAGTAATTTTAATTGCGTATTTGATTTAAGATATAAGGCTGTTATGGGTTCATGGGCAAAACTCATCAATGATATCGATTCAGTTCTAAGTGCAAAACCAGCTCTTTGAATTAATTGATTAACATCTTGCTGACGGCAGAAACATATCACTTCACTGTGATAAAGCTCAGCTAACACAGGGCCCTGAGCCGTTTTAATATAATATTGAAGCACTAATTGCCCATGCCGATAAATGGCATGGCGAGTTAATATCAGTCCCTTCAGATTGATATTAGTCTCAGGGTTATTTGTCAGCTTCACTACGGGTACGAATTCCTGCACAAGTTTACTCAATTTGATTTATTACTTCGTGGCATGCTAATTCACTGTTATTATGTACAGCATAATTCAGTCTATGCAGAAATCATACTTCCTATGCTACCGGATAACATAAAAAGTCAAATTCGCACCATTTATAAAGAAGTTGCCGCATCTATGCCACAATTTCGATCTCGTCGCGAACAAAACTATATGGTAGCGGAAATATCTAAAACCTTAGCGGGTGAGTATGACAAAGACCGTCGCATTATTGTGGTTGAGGCTGGAACAGGTATTGGTAAATCCTTGTCCTATATCTTAGGCGCTATACCTTTAGCGGTTGCCAGTAAAAAGAAAGTCTGTATTGCCACCGCAACCGTGGCACTTCAAGAACAATTACTCCACAAAGATCTGCCTCACTTTTTGCAGCAATCAGGAATTGAGTTTAAATTTGGGTTAGTAAAAGGTCGCCAGCGTTATGTCTGTTTGGCCAAACTTGAAGCCATGATAGGTGCACAAGATGGTTCACAAATGGCTATGTGGCAGACTAAGCCCGATCAAAGTCAAATAAATGAATTACAAAAACTGCATCAAGACTTTCATCAAAAACGCTGGAATGGTGAAATAGATACCTTAAAGCATCCTATTCCTGATTTTTTATGGCAACAAATTTGTTGCGACAAACACAGCTGCCATCGTCAAGTGTCTGCGCATCATAATTGCCCGTTTCACAAAGCCCGTGAAGATGTCGACACATGGGATGTATTAATTGTTAATCACAGCCTACTATTTGCCGATTTAGAGCTTGGCGGTGGCGTCATTTTACCCGAGCCAGAAGACATGTTTTATGTCATCGATGAGGCTCACCACTTGCCCATTGTTGCAAGAGACTTCTCCAGTGCTCAAGCTACATTGCGTGGTGCTTGTGACTGGTTAGAAAAAGCATCCAAAACCTGTTCTAAATTACAAAATCAATTGAAAACCACCCACATTATCGCCCCCGTACAGGCGATGCTTGATCACATTACCGACTTAACTAATCTTCTGACTCAAGTGGCTCATTATTGTGATACTCAACCACAGCTGTTTGCTAACCCTGAATCTAGACTTCGTTTTGAACATGGTCAATTGCCGCAATCATTATTAATTCAAGCAGAAAATCTTGCTACGGCTTCTGGCTCTGCAGTGAAGCAGTTTAATAAAGTGGTGTCGGTATTAAATGAAGCAATCAAAGATGGTGAAGTGCCTAAACATCAGTCGGAAGGTTTGTTGTCTGAAACCGGATTTATCTTACAGCGGCTAGATAACTTACATAAGTTATGGAAGATGATGGCCAAAGAAGACAGTAAAAAAGGCGCACCAATGGCACGTTGGGCAGAATTAATTACCGGTAAACAACAAGATTATTTATTTTGTTCATCGCCTATCGAGGTCGGCTTTATGCTGGAGTCTATGTTGTGGCAAAAAGCCGCTGGAGTGGTATTGTGTAGCGCAACACTTAGAGCGTTAAATAGCTTCAACCATTTTGCTCATCAAGTGGGACTATCAATGAATGATGGTAGTCGTTTTTTGGCCTTGTTATCCCCTTTCGATTACGAAAATAATGCGACCTTATTTATTCCTCAAATGGTGTGCGAACCGACTGACGATAATTATACTGCTGAACTTGCTGAGCACATTATTGCATTAATCGATGGTGAAATGGCAACCTTAGTCCTATTTGCTTCATATTGGCAAATGGATAAAGTGGTCGAGTTGGTTGAAGGCAAAATCCCTAAAGATCAACTTTTTGTCCAGGGCGCCATTCCCCGGCAACAGATCTTAGAACAACATAAAAAACGTTGTGACGAAGGGCAAGCCAGTATTATTTTTGGCACGGGCAGTTTTTCTGAAGGTCTCGATTTACCTGGGGATTATTTAACAAATTTAATCATTACCAAACTTCCGTTTGCCGTTCCAACTTCTCCAGTAGAACAAGCTCATGCAGAATACCTAAAAGTAAAAGGCGGCAACCCATTTTTACAGCTGACAATTCCCGATGCTTCACGTAAATTAGTCCAAAGTTGTGGCCGACTTCTTAGAAAAGAACAAGATTATGGCCGAGTCACTATTTTAGACCGCCGTTTGGTCACGAAACGTTATGGCAAATCATTAATTGATGCCCTTCCTCCCTTTAGACGCGTAATTGAATAGGTATTGAGTTGGATTTATTATTAGACCCTAGCCATTGGGCCGTATTAGCAGTGATAGGGATTATTGCCGGTTTTATTGATGCTATCGTTGGTGGCGGTGGACTGCTTTCTATTCCGGCATTGCTTACGGTGGGTATCCCGCCCCACTTAGCATTAGGCACCAATAAATTAGCCGCATGCTTTGGCTCATTAACCTCAAGCTACACATTTTATAGACAACATTTATTTAACCCCAAAATATGGAAAACCTGCATTTATGCCACGCTAATAGGTTCTATCGCAGGGTGTATTTTGGTGTTTTTAATTGATCCAAAATGGCTTGAAAAAATCTTACCACTGCTCATTATTAGCATAGCGATTTATACCTTGTTGAGTCCTAAAGCAATGGGCGACAAAAATATTACGCTTCCCAAATTGCCATCATCAACAAATAAACAAGTTAGCCAAGGATTTATTTTGGGTGGATACGATGGATTTGCAGGACCAGGTATTGGTGCTTTTTGGACTGTCTCGTCAATTTCACTGCACAAACTCCCTCTACTGCACAGCTGCGCACTAGCGCGGGTTATGACGGCCGTAAGTAACGTAACGGCATTAATAATCTTCGCCTCAATGGGACAAGTACAATGGGTGCTAGGTCTATGGATGGGAATATGCATGATGGCTGGCTCATTTATCGGCGCTAAAAGCGCAATTCGATTTGGGATACCTTTTATTAAGCCAATTTTTATTATTATGGTATTGTCGATAGCAGTCCATCTAACGTGGAGTGCATGGGTATGAACACCCAACAATTAGTCTCAATGTTAAAACAACAGCTCGCACAGCTTGAGCAAGATTCATTGATCCATGACCAAAATTTAGCACCATCACAACGCCAATCTTTACAAGAAATTGAACGCTTTAATAATCAGTTATTTGCCCAACAAGGTGCTCAACTAAGCCCTTGCATTGCCCAGTTACGTAAAGATCTTCAACAACTTGAAAAACAACTTTCCCTTAAATTGGGTAGTAATGTTATCCAACTCAGTTGCGATCGTATTCAAGACCGATTTAGCGCGTTGCGCAGAGCTTTGCTCACCACCGATATTAATCTAAAATCAGAAGCGCAGCGTAAAGCCAGTAATAGAGCACGCTACGCAAAAAAACAGCAACAAGCAGCACAAGACAGTGGCTTTGGTTGGATTGCCAGTAATATTATGCAAAATAGCCATCAACTCTATGCCGAACTCAATAAACACTTAAATTGGGCGAATAGAATAGAGCAAAAAATACAACAATTGGAAGCAAATCTTGAATTCTGTCATAGTGATGACAAAATAAAATTGCAAAATGATATCCTTTTGATGCATCGTCGTTTAGGAAAGTGCAAACAAGCAACCAGTTATATTGAAGAGCGTATTCAACTTTTTGAACGACCTCGCCAAAGTTACCCACGTTAAGGAGAAACAATGAAATCTTTATTTACCACTAGTGCGCTTTTGGCAGTTTTATCGTCATCATCGGTTTTAGCTGCTAATTTAACCATCCCAATGTCTTTCGAATATCTAGCGCTTGATGGTGAAGAGGTTGAAACCAGTATGTTCAATCACCAAGCTGATTTAGCGCTAACCAATGGCACACACAAAATCGCAGTTCGTTATCATGATGTGGTTGATGATAGTTTTAGTGATAGCCAAACGTTTGTAAAATCAACACCGTTGATTGTGACATTAACAGTTGATGGGGATTATCAATATCTATTGCAACCTGCTGAAGGTAATGTGATTAAAAAACCAAAGGTATTCGCAAAAAAACCACAAATTAATATTAAACGTCAAGACAATGGCTTAGTCAATTACAGTGTTGAACAAACTAATTTCACTGAAAATTCATTTATTAATAATCTTTTCAAAGGCAAAAAAAAGCATAACATAGAAACATTGTCAGCATCAGCTACTGGCGATGGTAGCCAACCAATGCAAGCATTACCTGCAAAATCTGATGTTGCATCCGCAACCATGAGCGCACCAGTTGTCGTCCCTACTCCTCCAGCGGTTTCGTCGCAAAAGACAAATCCCGCCCAAGCTGAACAGATGTTGCAATATTGGTGGTTACAAGCCGATGAAAAAACCCGTAAGGAGTTTATGGGCTGGGCAATCAAGCAGCTATAAGTTCTATGTCGATACCTTTCGTATATCACGCCAGTTATTCTCAACTGGCGTTACCTAGCACACATCGTTTTCCTACTACCAAATATCATAATTTGTACCAACATGCGCTCAAACAACATTTATTGTTTGAGCGTTATCGGCATATCCCTTCGCCAATAAGCATAAACATGCTTTATGGCGTGCATTGCCCACTGTATGTTGACCAATTTATCAATGGCACGTTAGATCACAAAGCTCAGAGGCGTATCGGGTTCCCATGGAGTACTGAGTTAGTCACGCGTACTTTACACGCCGTAAATGGAACCCGCTTATGTGTTGAGTTGGCTCTTAAACATGGAGTCGCAGTGCATTTAACGGGTGGTTACCATCATGCACATTATGACTTTGGTAGTGGTTTTTGTATTTTTAATGACTTAGTCATTGCAGCTAAATCAGCCATTGATAGTGGAAAAGTCGATAAGGTGCTTATTTTTGATTGTGATGTTCACCAAGGGGATGGAACAGCAACACTCACACAAGGTGACCCAAATATCATTAGCTGCTCAATCCACTGCGCAAAAAATTTCCCATCAAGAAAACAACAATCTGACTACGATATTGATCTCGATAAAGGCTGTACCGACACTCGTTATCTGGAACATATACAACAAATATTGCCTTACCTGATCCGTCTCCATCAACCTGATTTGATTATTTACGATGCTGGTGTCGATATCCATCAAGATGATGACTTAGGATACTTCTCGATTTCAAATCAGGGTATTCTCGATCGAGACAAACAAGTAATATCAATAGCGAAAATGCATAACATCCCACTTGCAGCAGTGATAGGTGGAGGCTATAGTCGTAGTGAAGAAGATTTAACACTCCGACATAGCCAATTATTAGTTGCAGCAAAAGGGTCATGATTATCAGCGTATCAAAGTACGCTTAACCAAGAGTAAAACACCACAGGGTAGTGAGTATCAACACTCTCGACATTGACGTTTATGTCGATAAACAAAACAATCTCAATGGAGCGTAATAATGCAATTAGAGATCCGAAACTATTATGAAGTTCTATTAATGGAAATGCTAAGAGATGAAGGCTTAATGGAAGAGTTGCCAGAAGAATACTTAGCAGACTTATGTTGCGTGACATTGAATCAGCTGCCCGTCAGGTACATTCGCCATTTAGTTGATACATATTTCTTTGAAAATTATCAAGAACTCAAACAAATGAAAACAGAGATAAGTGAAGCACTTGAACGCTCTCGACAATTCCTTAAAGCCAATTTACAAAAACGCTTAAAAGAAGAAGCCGAACATGCGGCAGAATAATAGTAATCAATCCAATGCCGAATGATGCAGTGCGTCTAAAGCAAACATGTAAATAAGTTAAAGATGCAATGACTATCAAATAGTTATAACGAATTAAAGTAAATAAAATTAAGTGATAAAGGACAAGGGGGATATTGGAGGTTCCCCTAGAGCCGACACCCCGGCACACGAGTCGCTTGCTGCGGTTGCTCCCTTCCAGGCCTGGCCGAGTTCACAAGTTATCGTTGCGGGGGGACCCTAGGGTCACCATTGACTTCTGAAGTAAAAATACAACTTATGTTTCAGAACGGATGGATTATCCCCTAACCGATTGGCTTGATCAAGCCTTAATCTTAATAAGTTATCTATCCTCCCTCTAACTGCGCAATACTTAACCTCAACCAGAAACAAAAAGTAGGTTAAACAACAAATACCGTCTACTTTTAAGTCAGCCCCATCTACTATTCTGCGTTATTGACCATGCTCTTGAGGCACGCTTCATTTCAAAGCTCGTCTATTATCAATAAATAAGCTCTGTGGAAATGATACCGTTGACACTATCAACATAGACCTACCCCATAGATCAAGGTAAGCCAAAAGGAATAGTCAGATCTTAGTCACAACTCTACACATAATTCAATGAGTAAGTCGTCAAGGTTAGCTAACATAATGCTTGAATAAAATCCGCACACTTTGAATCAGTAGTGAATGCGAGATAACAAAAAAATGCAGGGAATACATGATGAAGACAATAACAGTTAGTCCCGCCGTAAAAGCGGTATTTAGTGCAGGGCTTATCGCTCTAGCATTATCTGGTTGTGGTGGCAGTGACGGAACCAACGGCGAAGATGGTCCAGATGGTATCATTGGTGTCAATATTGATGATACACAAACCCTTAAAGCGACCTTTACCGACGCAACAGTGGTAGACGGAAAAGTCAATGTTACCTTTACCCTTAAGAATGGCAATGGTGTTGCCGTTCTGGGTTTAACAAAAGACCACGACATTCGTTTTGGTATTGCTCAATTAACCCCTGTAGTTGAAATGGTTGGTGCTGACGATAATAAAGTTGAAGTCGATCGTGGGTATCAATGGCAATCTTACATTAATGCAATAAAGCAACCCAATGCCAGTTGGATCTCAGATGATGAAACCAATATTTCACCCTCTGAGCAATTTCAAGCTGACGTTGAGGCAGCATCAAAATGTGCTGACTGTTTAGTAGACAATCAAGACGGATCCTATTCATATACATTCCAAACAAATATTGCTCAAGTGACAACACCTTTAAGCGTCACTTATCAAGCTGATGACACTCAACGTATTACACTGGAATTAAAACAGCCATTAATCACAGCCAATGCTCATTACGATTTTCAACCATCAACCGGCTTAACTGAAGATATTGCATCACGGGATGTAGTATCGATTAATGCTTGTTATACCTGTCATCAACCAGAAAGTTTAGCACTGCATGGTGGTCGTCGAATCGATCTTGAAAACTGTGCATCATGTCATACCGCAACATCTGGCGATCCAGAAACGGGTAACAGTGTTGATTTCACCTACATGATCCACGCCATCCATAAGGGCCAAGACCGCGTAACCAGCACAGCTGAAGGCGATGTTGCAGCACCTTATAAAGTGATTGGCTATGGCGGTGGAAAGCACAATTACGGTGACGTGACGTACCCACAAAAACCTGCAGCAGATTGTAGTGCATGTCATGTAGAAGGTGCTGGAGCGCCCAAAGATGCGGCACTGTTTTATGCCAATAAAAGTGATACTGCTTGTATTTCATGCCACACAGAATTAGCCTCTCAACAACATAGTAGTGTAGGCACTAATTGTACTTCATGTCATATTGAAGAAGGTTATGCTCGCAGTGCAAAAGAAGCTCATGGCGATGTCATGAAGGCTTATAACGAAACAAAAACCATGAATGCTGTATTCAGTGATGTAACAGTGACTACTGATGGAAAATTTAGTACCACGGTGAAATTTACCGATGCATCAAATAATGTTATTGCAGCAGAATATATCGACCAAAGCAGCCGTATCGTGATGGCATGGGACAGCGACAAAGACTATCCAAGCTATAACAATGCCAGTTACAATGATCGCCGTATTCGGTTAAGTGAAGGTACAGCGAATACAGACAATAGTTGGACCTTAATTTGGAACAATGCCACTTTACCAACCGATTACGTAGGTAAAACGTTTGAGCTTTGGTCTGCGGTCTCTGCCTGCTTTAATAAGGGTGGCTACGGTAGACCTGAAGTAAAACTAACGGCATGCAGCACTGATGATGTCCAAAAAGTGGCCATAAAAAGTGAACCATACCATTTTGTTATGGCTGCTAACGCAATAAACAATAATCAGGCGACAGCCTCGCGTCGAGATATTATCAACCCATCAAGCTGTCAAGGCTGTCACAACCAAGAAGTGCGCCACTATGACAATGGCATTAACTGCCAAACGTGTCACACCTCTGATAAGACCCTTAAGACTGATGACACTTACCCTGGTGGTAAAAAATCGTCAAGTTTTGCCTTTAAAGCACACAGCGCTGAAGGTCATTACCTCTTATCTGCCGGTGTTGAATCTGGAACTGTTCTGAAAACAGATTGTAAAACCTGTCATACCGCTGATGGGATCCAACTCGGTAGAGCAACTGACAGAGTATGGCGTTATGCCGATATCGATACAGGTGCAGATGTTTGGGTGTCATCAGATACAGGAGCTTGTTTAAGCTGTCATCAAAAGTATCGTACTGACGCTACCGTGTCTCATATTGAGGCTAACGGCGGTATTGTTGACGGCATTAGCGAAGACGATGTGCGTAACCGTGCATCAGAAATATGCTCTACTTGTCATACCGTCGACAGAGTGACTAAAACACATGGTTTTTAGCCTAAACAGCTAAGTAACACTGTCGTTTCCCTATCACAGACCTTAGCATATTGCTAAGGTCTTTTTTCTGACGCGAACAACCCAGCATCAATAAACGCCACATTTTATATATCCCTTTATTAATAGGCTGATCACCATCACACAATTGCATCCACCTACAAGACGGACAGCTTTTTGTAAAGTAATCTTAGTGTTGGGAAAACTAATTCCAACATCAACTTAACTGAACAAGATAATTGCAGAACATACTGCCAGTGAGTTAGATGGATGACCTTTGCAGGGAAAACATGATGAACAAAAAATACACAAAAATGGCATTATTACTTGCTATGTCTGCATCAATAACACTAGTAGGCTGTGGCGGAGGAGATGATGGTGAAGCAGGAAATCCAGGCAACCCTGGCGGCGAGCCTGCTGAAGCCATTAAAACGCTAAATTTAGATATCACTAAAGTCACGTATCAAGACAATAAACCGACTATTGAAGTATTTGCAACCAATGAAAAAGACCTCCCTGTAGCAGGTCTTAAAGATTTTGAAATTAAAAAAGTCGTCCAACTTATTCCAGCTGGCGCTAGCGGTGCAGGTAATTCAGCACAATGGCAATTTATTGGTTCAGAAAAAGCGTTTACCGACCATGGTAACGGCACTTACAGTTTTACTGTCAATGTTGAAGGTTTTAACCCTGAGCTAACACAACGTTATAACGTTATTGCCAGTGCCTCAACCTTACTAGATGGTGTTACAACAGTACCGCGTACCGAAGTCACCGAAGATTTCGACGGTGAAGGGTTTACTGCCAAATACACTAAAAACATTGTCAGCGGAGCCACTTGTAATACCTGCCATGCTGAGGGTGAAAGCATTTATCATAGTTATACAGACTTAGAAACCTGTACATCTTGCCACACTAATGAAATGGCCATTGAAAAAGACAAGGTTCAAGTTGAATTTAGTCACTTAATCCATAATGTTCACAACGATGCAAAAATGTATGGTCGCAGCATGGATAAAAGTGCAGAAACAGCCCACAACATAGTGCAAGATAATTGCACAACTTGTCATGTGGACTCAGAACAACTGAGCGAATCAAATAACTGGACACGCATTCCAACCATGGAAGCTTGTTCAAGCTGTCATACCGACATCGACTTTAAAACGGGTCAAGGTCATCCACAACAAGTGGATAACTCCAATTGTATTGCATGTCACAATGCCAGCTGGACAGAAGCGTTACACACTACAACTTATACTCAGAAAAAAGCATTTATCGACCAATATGGCATGACCGCTACATTGACAGCAAACAAAGCCAGCGCAGAAGACAAGTCAGCAACCTTATCGGTAACGATTTTAGATGCCAACGGTGCTGCGGTTGATGCCTCAACCTTAGTCAGTAAAATTCAACGCATTGAAACCATCACTAACGTTGGTCCTAACTTCCCAATAATGGGGTACACCCCTAGTCCTGGAAGCGGTTTAGCCAAAATAAGTAAAGACTTTGTCAACACAGGTTTGTTGCAAGCAGATGTCACCATTGAATCGGGTAAGCTGGTATACAATATTGCATCATTACCATTTGGTTCGGGTGACACAGATACCGCCTTTAGCTTTATTGGCCTTGAAATGTGTAACGATGGTATTCAAGCTATTGATTGTGCTGAAGGTGTATTGACCACGAGCATGAAAGCCGAATTCACCGTGGGAACGTTCTCTGGGAATTCTCCAAGCTATCGACATATAGACTCCGTTAATTTTGGTTCATGCGATAATTGCCATGGTGATACCTTTGAATTGCATAAAGGTCATCATGCTGGTTTTGTCATGACAGAACAACTAGCTCGAGAGTTAAATGGCGAAATGACTGTGGGAATTGATGCTTGTGTCGCTTGTCATACTCCAGATGGCACCTATGCTTCTGGCGGCAATCAAGGCGCTATCGAAATGAAACTCCACAGCGTTCATGGTGAGCAAGGCATTATCAAAGATTGTACTCAGTGTCATAATGACTTTAACCTTGACGCATTTAAAGTTAAAGGTGCACTCGCTACATCTAATGGCCTTTATACAACCCCTATCACTGCAACGTGCGCTTCTTGCCATGGTTTTGATACTATTAAGCAACATGCTCAAGGACAAGGCGCTATAGTCAATGGTAGTTACCAAGAAGCCAATGATGCAGCACAGTTAGAAACCTGTTTCTTCTGCCATGCCCCAACAATTGAAAATCACACACAAGTGAAACTTTAATTTGTTCATTGAGAGAGAAGCCCTGCTTCTCTCTCATTTTATGACTTACTTTATCAACATGTTGATCATCAAAATGGACAAATTAGGAAGTCTACTTATGAAGACCACAAACTCAATAAACACCGTATTTTTAGCCCTACTCTTCCTCACAGCCTCAACGTTGTTTGTGACAAATAATGTACAAGCAGCAAAATGGGATGCCAAGATGACACCGGCAGAAGTTGAAGCAACGCTCGACAAAAAATTCGCCGAAGGGAAATATTCCCCAAAAGGTGCAGACTCATGTTTAATGTGCCATAAAAAATCTGAAAAAGTCATGGACTTATTTAAAGGTGTTCATGGTTCGATTGATTCATCAAAAAGCCCTATGGCAGGGCTACAGTGTGAAGCATGTCATGGCCCTTTAGGCTCACATAATCGTGGTGGTAAAGAGCCAATGATTACATTTGGTCCAACATCAACACTTAGCGCAGACAAACAAAACAGTGTATGTATGAGCTGTCACCTAGACGACAAACGCGTAGCATGGGACAGCAGTCATCATGCCAATGCCGATGTTGCATGTGCATCTTGTCATAGCGTACATGCTGCACACGACCCTGTATTATCAAAGCAAACAGAGGTCGAAGTCTGTACTAATTGTCACACCAGACAAAAAGCAGACATGAACAAACGCACGAGTCATCCAATGAAATGGAATCAAATGACCTGTAGTGACTGTCATAATCCTCATGGCAGCTTGAGCGACTCAGATCTCGTTCAACCAACAGTCAATGAAACTTGCTATTCATGCCACGCAGAAAAACGTGGCCCAAAGCTGTGGGAGCATGCACCCGTCACCGAAAACTGCGTTAATTGTCATAATCCGCACGGCTCAGTCAATGACGCCATGCTTAAAACGCGTGCACCACAATTATGCCAGCAATGCCATGCGGGTGACGGTCACACAAGCAACGCTTATCTAGGTAACACAGACATGGGCTCTACAGTAAATGGTACTGCCTTTACGGGTGGGCGCAGCTGCTTAAATTGTCACAATCAGGTGCATGGTTCAAACCATCCATCTGGTAAGTTACTGCAGCGCTAAGGAGATAATATTATGAACACAAAATTAAACCTCATTACCTTAGCGTTACTCACTAGCACCAGCTTTAGTATTATGGCTGATGGATATGGCCTAGCAAACGCTAAAACAGACAAAGTTAAATTTGATGCTTGGCAATGTAAACGTTGCATGGTGGAATCAGGAACAACTGGCACCATAGGTGTGGGGATCGGTTACAACAGTGAAGATGATATACACTCAGCAAATGCATTTAATAGCAGTAATCAAATGGCTGGTAAAGTTGATGCTGACCTAAAATATCGCAGTGACAATGGCTACCAAGCAAAAGTGTCCGCCAACAATATGGGCATGGACAATGGCCGCATGGACGTTGATGTAGGCAAACTTGGACTGTATAACCTCAACTTAGGCTATCGCTCCATTGCAACATATCAAAGTAACAATGCACTAAGCCCTTATCAAAATATTGGCAGCGATAACTTAACATTAGCCAATAATTGGGTTACTGCTGGTTCAAGTTCAGATATGCCAATGCTATATAGCAACTTAAGTCCTTTTGAGCTGTCGCTAAAACGCGAACGAGCTGCACTAGGGTTTGAATATCAATCCGAATCATTATTGACAACGTACGTGAATTTTCAACGTGAAGAAAAAACTGGTACTAAAGTGGCTTCTGGCAGTTTCTTTAACCAGTCAATGATGCTGGCAGAACCTGTAGATTACACCACAGACATTTTGAATGCCGGAATTAAGCTACACGGAAATAATTGGTTTACCAGTATCAACTACACAGGATCTGTATTTAGCAATAATCATCAACAACTTGGCTTTGACAGTGCTTTTAATCCCACTTTTGGTGCTCAAACCCAAGGTTACATCGCACTCGACCCCGATAACGAAGCTCATACTATCTCGTTAATGGGCCAATATAATGATTCCATCACCAGTTTAAGTGGTCGTTTGCTTGTCGGCCAGATGACCCAAGATCAGCAACTAACCAGTCTAGGTTACGGTTATTCATTACCTGTAGACAGTATAGATGCCAAAGTAGACATTACGGGGATGACACTAAAAGCCGTAACGAAACTTAATCGGGAATGGCGTCTCACAGGCAGTTATGATTATAACGACAGAGAAAACAACACCGAAATAGAACAATGGACCCAAATCAGCATTAACGATGTAACAGGCAAAGTGGTGTATAACACCCCATATGATCTCACCACGCATCGCGCAAAATTATCAACAGACTACCGTATTAATCATGGTATAAAACTTGACGCTGGTTATGATTTCAAACGTGATGAACGCAGTAATCAAGACCGAGAAACCACAGACGACAACAACGTTTGGGCGCGTTTACGCGTCAATAGTTTTGACATGTGGAATATCTGGCTTAAGGGTAGTTTAAGCCAAAGAGATGGTTCAGAATATCAAGCATCTGAATCAACATCATCAGAACAGAACGCATTGTTACGTCGATACTATTTGGCCGACCGCGACCGCACTCAAATAGAAGCACGCTTCAACCATACTCCAATTAATGACTTAACCATCGATTTTGGTGTTCGTTATGCATTTGATGATTACACTGAAACCCAAATAGGTTTAACAGAATCAAAAGATACTAATTACGATATCAACATTAACTACATGATTAGTCAAGATATTAACATCAACAGTTTCTATAACCACCAAGTGATAAAATCGGTTCAATCTGGTAGTACTAATTTCAGTACAGCCAATTGGCAAGCCAATATTGAAGACACTGTCGATGTTGTTGGTGCCGGACTGAGCTACAATAATCTAATGGATAGTCGTTTACGACTAGGATTAGATTATACCTACTCAGACTCAGACAGCACCACCCAAGTTAGACAAGGTATTACTGGTGATTACGGTGACTATTATGCCAAAGTACATAACATTAATGTGTATGCACAATATCAAGCCACCGAAAAAATGGCCTTACGTATTGACTACAAAATGGAAAAATACCTTGATAATGACGATTCCAATGATCTCGACGTCGACACTATTTGGAATGTGTTGAGTCTAGATAATTTACAGCATGACTACACTGCGCATATGATCATGCTTAATGTGAGTTATCGCCTGTAAGTAAAATAATCATTATATAACAACGCTACTCACACAAAAATGACGCCAACCTTATCTAGGTTGGCGTTTTTATATTCTTAAATTTAATGATGTTCGCCACAACAACGACAGTATAAAAAGCTTGCAAACAGTCACCATTAACATCATGAATAACTTGAGATTAAAGTATGGCAAACGGATTTTACCCCAATTATACCCATTCCATTAATTATGCGCTCAATCAGGCTTTAGAAAGCCCCCACAGAATGACTAGATAAATATTGGAATGGGTATAGGCCACTTTTTATTCACCCAGCACATTTAAGCACCAACTGCCTCCCCATACTTAGCCAACATCAGGTATTATTCAATAACGATATTTATTGCCTAGAGAAATTCATGTTCCAAATTGATACGCTAATTGCTGCTAAAATTGTTGACCGAACCATGAAAATTATTGGCCATAATATCAATGTCATGAATGCCCAAGCGGTCATATTAGGTTCAGGCGATATCGACCGAATTGGCACTGTACACGAAGGTGCATTATTAGCTATCAGCCAAAATCGCAATGTTGAAATAAGCCAAGCCATCGCTTCAAACTTACATGGCGTCAAACCTGGGCTAAATTTACCATTACATTATCATGGTCAAGTTGTTGGCGTTATTGGCATCACTGGCGAGCCAGACACATTAAGCCACTATGGCGAACTGCTTAAAATGACAGCAGAGATGATTGTCGAGCAAGCAAATTTGCAAGAGCAATTACAGTGGCAAAATCGTCAAAAAGAGGAGTTTATTTCCCAACTTATTCATGCCAATGAACAAGACTTACCTTCATTAAAGCAATGGGCATTACAGTTAGGTATCGATTTAAGCGTACCGCGAGTGGTCGCCATTATCGAACTCGACAGCAATAACCCGCTATACCAACAAGACAATCAAGCATTAAAACAAGTACTGTATTTATTACAACATCCTGTACGCGATAACCTAATTGCGATGATCTCGCTGACTCAATTAGTGATTTTAAAACCAGCCTTTCTCGATGGTAAGCAATTTGACCCTGAACTTGAAAATCAGCGCATCAATAAATTACTTAAACGCTTACCTGCCAACATGCAGCTTAGCCTACATATTTCACTGGGACATTATTTCAGTGGTGAATTAGGCATTAGTTACTCTTATCGCACTGCAAAAGAAACTTTAGATATTGGTAAAAAACTGCATCCAACCAAAACCAAATATCTATATCAAGACTACAGTTTACAAGTGTTGTTATCAGGGTTACGTCATCACTGGCGAGGAAACGCGCTCGCCGGGCCATACATGAAACTCATTGAAGTAGACCATAATCAACAATTACAAAAAACGCTCGCCGCTTACCTAGAACACATGGGTGACTTCCAAGCTTGTGCTAACAGTTTGTTTATCCATCGAAATACACTACGTTATCGATTAGATAAAATTCAAACAGTCACCAACATCGATTTGCGTAGTTTTAATGGTTTACTCAGTTTATATTTAGGCCAGTTAATTCACCAACCCAATACCTAATTGTGCATCAGCACAAAAATGGTATCTACACGTTAATTTATCAGTGCAATCGCACAAAGTATTTTACAGGTAATGGTTTACTATGATCAATACAAAAACCACCCCACAAAAATAAATAACGAGTACTCTATGGGACTAATATTAATCTTACTCGGCGTGATAGCCTTTATTGTCATCGCCACCTCTAAATTCAAACTCCACCCTTTTTTAACCCTCATTTTAGCGTCATTTCTCACTGCATTTGCCTATGGCTTACCCAGTAGTGAAATCGCCAAAACCATTACTGGCGGTTTTGGCGGGATTTTAGGTTACATCGGCTTGGTCATTGTCTTAGGTACCATTATTGGTACCATTCTCGAAAAAAGCGGTGCAGCCATTACCATGGCAGATGTTGTTATCAAGATATTTGGACAACGCTTTCCAACGTTGACAATGTCAATAATAGGCTACTTGGTGTCGATCCCTGTTTTTTGTGATTCAGGTTTTGTGATTTTAAATTCATTAAAGCAGTCAATGGCGAACCGGATGAAAGTGTCTCAAGTTGCCATGAGCGTTGCATTGGCTACCGGGTTATACGCAACTCATACCTTTGTTCCACCAACACCAGGTCCAATTGCCGCGGCTGGTAATCTTGGCCTTGAATCACAGCTTGGGCTCGTTATTGCGGTTGGTGTCTTTGTTGCAGCCATTGCCGCTCTGGCAGGAATGTTATGGGCCAACCGTTTTGCCAATGAACAACCCGATGGAGAAGGCGCAAAAGATCTCAACTTACAGCAACAAGATTTTGATGACCTGAAAAAAACCTATGGAGAGCTACCTAGCCCTATAAGAGCATTTGCGCCTATTTTTGTGCCTATTATTCTTATTTGCTTTGGCTCTGTGGCAAATTTCCCATCTAAACCACTTGGAGAACAAGGCTTATTCGATTTATTGGTATTTTTGGGACAACCCGTTAATGCGTTAATGATCGGCCTATTTCTGTCATTATCTCTGTTGAAAAGTGACCAAAAAATCAAAGAATTTAGTGAACGTATTAGCCAAGGTTTAGTGGTATCTGCACCTATTTTACTCATCACCGGTGCTGGCGGCGCATTTGGTGCAGTTTTAAAAGCTACTGAAATTGGCGCGTTTTTAGGCAGCAGTTTATCCGCTTTAGGTGTAGGCATTTTTATGCCGTTTATCGTGGCAGCTGCACTCAAATCAGCACAAGGTTCATCTACCGTTGCATTAGTTGCTACTTCTGCGTTAGTGGCCCCCTTATTAGGTGACATCGGTTTAGCCTCAGACATGGGCCGCGTATTAACCGTAATGGCCATTGGCGCAGGTGCCATGACGGTATCGCATGCAAACGATAGTTTCTTTTGGGTAGTAACTCAATTTAGCCGTATGAGCGTTAAGCAGGCTTATAGAGCCCAAACCATGGCCACGTTAATTCAAGGTGTCACGGCAATGATTACCGTTTATCTACTAAGCTTATTTTTACTGTAAATTATTATTCAGAGTCTTATATGAAAATCGTTATTGCACCTGATTCATTTAAAGAAAGCCTAAGCGCACTGGAAGTCGCTAATGCCATCGAAGATGGGTTTAAGCAAGTATTCCCCAATGCGCAGTATTGTAAAGTACCAATGGCCGACGGCGGTGAAGGTACTGTGCAGGCTATGGTTGATGCGACCCAAGGACAGATTATTAACCTAACTGTTACAGGGCCTTTAGGCTTACCCGTTAACGCATTTTATGGCGTGCTCGGACAACTTGATGACGAAGGAAACCAAACTGCAATAATTGAGATGGCAGCAGCATCGGGTTTACACCATGTGCCATTAACTCAACGTAATCCCTTATTAACCACCAGTTTCGGTACTGGTGAGTTAATAGCCGATGCATTAAACAGAGGAATAAGACACATCATTTTAGGCCTAGGCGGGAGTGCAACTAATGATGCTGGCGCTGGAATGATGCAAGCGTTGGGTGTGAAACTTAACGACATCAACAATGTTCCACTGACTTTTGGCGGGGCTTCATTAGCATCCCTGCATCATGTTGATGTTCAATCATGTCATTACGTCATAAAAGACTGCATTATCGAAGTCGCTTGTGATGTTGATAACCCGTTATGTGGGCCTAGAGGAGCTAGTGCGATTTTTGGCCCACAAAAAGGGGCAACCACACAGATGATTGAGCTGCTTGATCACGCTTTAGGACATTTTTCACAAACAATTAATCAGCAACTTTACAATACCATTGAACAGCACAGTCAATTGCACCCCGGAGCAGGTGCAGCCGGAGGAATGGGATTTGGAGTAATGACAATATTAAATGCCACCCTTAAACCTGGTGTCGATATTGTCACCAAAAGCGTTAAACTTGCAGATTATTGTCGTGATGCCGACCTTGTTATCACCGGTGAAGGTCGAATGGATGGACAAACCGTGTTTGGAAAAACTCCAATGGGCGTGTTGAACATTGCTAAACAACACAATGTTCCCGTTATCGGTATTTCAGGGTGCCTAGGTGCAAATGCAGATGCCATTTTAACCGAAGGCATGCATGCTATTTTTCCTATCATCCCTGCGCTACAGCCATTGGAACAAATATTGTCTGAAGCACAAGTCAATTTAACCAATACGGCACGCAATATTGCAGCAATCATGTCACTTTCATTAACAAAAAACTAACCTGATGCAGCACAAATACACTTCTGTATTTGTGCTGCATCAATACGACTAGCATCATTCATAATACGCATAACCTAATCCAATCATCAGTAATAACACGATAAATACTTGAAGCGGAACCTGCCATACAGTAAAGTTAGCTCCCTTATTTCATCCAGTAGGTGCAGTATTCATCGTAAAGCATCACTTAAGGCTAATTGGATGAAGTGTCCATCATTACGGCAAGCAAAATGACCTCGAAAATCACCCGTCAAGCAAACGCTTCAGAAGACAGTTTACTGCGTATTTTTACCGCCCCTGAAGATTCAACCTCGACGTTGAGCATTATTGAGCAAAAGCTGTCTCAAGACCTCGCAGGTTTTTTAGGCAACAGTATCGCCGCGCTTGAAAAGCCACTGTCAGAAATAGAAACCGACTTTAGCGCCTATCAGATCCCCAAAGATCCCAAATTCGTTTCAGATTATGCTGACGAAATTATGCAAAACTTAGTTGCTCACTCGGTCCATACCGCGGCACCCAGCTTTATTGGTCATATGACCTCAGCATTACCTTATTTTGTATTGCCATTATCGAAGATGATGGTTGGCCTCAATCAAAATTTAGTTAAAATTGAAACATCCAAAGCCTTTACTCCATTAGAACGTCAAGTATTAGGCATGATGCATCATTTGGTGTATCAGCAACCTGATGATTTTTATCATCAATGGATGCACAGCGCTAACCACTCTCTCGGGGCATTTTGCTCTGGCGGCACCGTTGCTAATATCACTGCACTGTGGATCGCTCGAAACAGACTATTACAACCTTGCGGCGAGTTTAAAGGCGTTACCCGTGAAGGAATGACAAAAGCATTACGCTTTTATGGCTATGATGACCTTGCCATTCTAGTATCCGATCGTGGTCATTACTCTTTGGGTAAAACAGCAGACTTGTTGGGCATTGGTCGAGATAACATCATTAGTATTCCAACAGACGAACACCATAAAGTCGATGTTACCGCCATGCGTGATGCAGCAGAAAAGCTGGCGCAACAAAATATTAAAGTCATGGCCATTATCGGTATCGCAGGCACCACAGAAACAGGCAATGTCGATCCCTTAACAGAATTGGCCGCACTAGCCAGCGAGCTAAATTGTCATTTCCATGTAGATGCAGCATGGGGCGGTGCGAGTTTGTTATCCAGCAAATATCGCTACTTATTAACAGGCATCGAGCTAGCAGACTCCGTGACAATCGACGCCCATAAACAAATGTATGTTCCAATGGGGGCTGGTATGGTGCTGTTTAAAGACCCTGAGCTCGCCAACGCCATTGTCCATCATGCTGAATATATATTACGGGTGGGTTCAAAAGATTTAGGCAGCCATACCCTTGAAGGATCACGCCCTGGAATGGCAATGTTAGTACATGCTTGCCTACAAATCATAGGCCTTGATGGTTATGAGATCCTCATTAATAACAGCCTAGAAAAAGCCCGATATTTTGCCTCAATCATAGACCAACATGTGGATTTTGAGTTAGTCACCGTCCCTGAACTATGTTTATTGACATATCGTTATGTACCAACATCAGTACAAGTAGCACTGACAACAGCCATGTCAAACAACAACACAGCTTTAGTGTTGAAAATTAACGATCTACTGGATGGCCTTACACAATTTATTCAAAAGCATCAACGTGAACAAGGAAAATCATTTGTGTCACGTACACGTATTAAGCCTGTAAAATACTATCGACAACCAACCACTGTATTCAGAGTGGTACTGGCCAACCCCCTGACCAGCCATCAAATATTGCATGATGTACTCGCGGAACAAGCCGAGATAGCAGCTCTAGACAGTGAATATTTACCGCAGTTATTGGAGATATCGAATTGATTTATCTATAACCATGACTTTTATAGGCTCGCTTTAACTTGATGTTTATCTACAGGCTAAAGAGATATAAGAACATGATAAAGGCTAATGCGCAGACTAATATTTGGACAAAAGTGTATTTAAGATATGGCCAGCGGCCACTAACGTTAGTGGCCGCTGGCCATATCAAACAGTTTCACTATGCTAAGGGTTAAGCCAAAGAACTACCTACTTTTCGAATTAGCCGCTCTTATACCAATCCCATTAAATATCTGGTCAGTTCAGAGTCTCTCAGGTTTTTCAATTCAAGGCACATTGATGTAGAAATGGTTGTTGCCTTTTAAATCGATGTAACATAGAAGTGGAATACCTGAGAGACTCCATTCTGGCGGGTTTCAAAGTCCTTTATGCTTCGTTAGATGCTTTCAAAATACGACTGGAGGTAGAGTAATACCAATTATGATTAAAATGTGATCTAATCAAAGTATCACCTTTTATTAATCTTTATGTATGACTTCTCTTACTGATAAAGAAATACTTAACCTCTCCAAACAAGAAAAAAATGCGAATAAAAAAA
>NZ_JBSQBN010000053.1:0-29337 GCF_053850585.1 Shewanella sp. A22 | reverse complement strand
TCAGGTATTCCACTTCTGTGTTACATCGATTTAAAAGGGAACAACCATTTCTACATCAATGTGCCTTGAATTGAAAAACCTGAGAGACTCTGAACTGACCAGATATTTAATGAGATTGGTATTACTTTGCTAGAAAAACGTTAAACATATCTTGTCTTAATTAGTCTCTACGCTTTAAGTAAATCAAAACCATTTTTTTGCACGAGATTGAGCAGTTTTAAAGCGGGCCCTTCTGGATGCCGTTTGCCTTGTTCCCATTTTTGCACACTCGATACCGAGACATTAAGACCTCTAGCAAATACGGGTTGGCTAAGTCTATTGGTGACTCGGATATGCTTGATTTCAGCAGCAGATAATACGTTAATTTCAGGTAAACATAGTTCATCAAGCTCACGTATGGTGGCTGTTTTCATTACCCCTGCATCATGTAAGCCTTGTGCTGTGTTATGAAGTGATTTTAATAATCTACTCATCTCGTATTACCTCAAATAGTGCTTTGTGTTTCAATGCTTTTGCTAATTGCTTATTATCGTAAGCGAGTAATTCTTTAGCCATAATCTTTAATGCAGTCTTTTCTTTCGCAGAAATATTGGCTTTTTCATTCTTGGAAAAGCCAAACATAAAAAACGATTTATCATCAACTTTAAAAGCAATAATGGTTCTAAAACCGCCACTTTTACCTTGGCCAGTACGGGCTACACGTTTTTTAATGACATTGCCACCAAGTTTGGCATCTATTAGCCCATCTTCAATTTCTTGAACCGCAGTCAATAAGGCCGAATCATCTACACTTTCATCTTTAGCCCAAGATGCAAAGTCAGGTGTTTTAAATATTCTGCCCACTTAATATCCTTTAAGTGTATCACTGAGTCATATAGTTCATGTTAGCATTTGAGTGTTTTCTAAGCAAGAATATGAGGGGAGTTAAGAATAAGTTTAGGTTTTATCTGTTCTGCAATTTTACAACTTATGGCCTGCGTCCACTAACGTCGTGGCGCTTCGCCCACACCAGACCAAGAGGAAACCAACGGCTGTTCCCTCTTTACTCTTTATAAAATAATTGGCCCTGTCGCCATATCAAAATTATCATTCTTGTTACTAAACGATAGCTGCGATAATTTCGCGACGTGGTTGAATCCAGCTTTTAACTTCGTCTGTGTGTTCTTCGGCCCATCTTGATGTAAAGAGTGAAAATGCTAACACTTCCGATGGTACATCTGATGTGAATGGATTCACGAATGTCGTGATGGCATGGATGCCAATGAACGACCTGTAGCGAAAGCTAGCGGGCCATATATGGACGCTCCCGGTGAGTCAAGATAATACTTTACTCACCGAAGGCTTTTTGGCCTTAGTTTTCTATTCTATTGCTTCACACTTGTCATTGTTTTTGATGCGACTCATTTACCGCTAGAAGCGGTTGTACTTCCATATATACGGGCTTAACAGTCAAGCTGCGCCCCTAATGAAATCCGTACCACTGCGCCTTTAATTGTAAAACACTCATTCGGATTAGGTTTACCCTATCCTTGGCCTATTCGGGCTAGCACTGGTTGGACCGAGCCATTTCTTCATCGTTAACAACAACCTTGGTGAATTGTTGTGCCATTAAGAGTGGATGTCCACTTTTGATTTAATAAGCAGTTTCAATCGAGTCTGACCACATTGATTCATTGATTGTGCCATTGATTTGCAACCCAGCCACGGCGATGGTCATAGTTTTTACCCGTGTATTGGTCTTCTCCGCATAAGAACGCACGGCGAACGACGCGGCTACAACAATGATAATAGCGTGTGTCTTCGATACTTATTTGAGTTCTGCGAGGGCGTGGCATAAAAAACCTCCTTGTTCAATGCTCAATCAAAGCATAGCCGGAGGTTAACTTCTGCACCATTAACGATGGGTGTCATTGTTTTTCTTTTGCTAAAAGCCGACTATGACATCGGCTCTGTATTAATTTATCTAGCTATCAATTTGGATGAACGCAGTCTTTATCACCAGATTGACAAACTGAAGTTATTTTTCCTGTTCCTGTTGGAAGATTTGATGGTAAAGCATCCCGGCTAGTACCTCTTACTGTTAAACCGTAATCATATAGAAGATCAAAAACCTTTTGCCATTGTGGTAAATCTAATCCGCTTAACCTTATATACAAGGAATTAAAAGGTACTTTGATATTTTCTAAATTAAAAGTGTTTTGATTAAAGATAACCTTCAGAAATTTAAAGTGTAATTGTCCATCTACATCAATGTATTCAAATTGAGAATACGCAAGAGAACCATCATTAAATTTAAATGAGATTATTGGTGCAGATATTTTTATAACACTAGTTTGAATGACCGAAGTTAGAGCCGACAAATATGCGGCATTTCTATCTTGAAATTGCTGTAGTGAGGCGGTGTCGTTGTTGAATAATTCTATTACATCATTCTGTATAGCTGAGTTTCCAACTAAGTCTAATCCTGTTTGAGTAATTGTGTCTGGTATTTGAGTGATACGTTGTTTGTTATAATTATCTAGTTCGTTTTTAGCTTTAGCCAACTTGATAAAGTCAGCCATTTCTGTTGAGTTAACAACTTGTTGATATGACTCATAATTAAACATCCTACGACAGATTTGTAGTTTACCACCTCGCCCATCAGGTTCATTATCATATTCACATTCAATATAACTATTTTTTGTTATGCTATAACGTTTGTAAGCTAAGTTATCGAAATTAACCACATTGACGATAACTGTGTTATCCGTTACCGCTGCTTCTCTAGCTTTAAATTCAAATTGATTATCTGTTATGCAGTAGTCACATTCAACTGCAAAATTGTCGACAAGGGCATTTGCTGAAAAACTAAAGCTAAGTGATATCGCAAATATGCTCATTAGAGGCTTAATACGCCCCATAAATATTCCTTTATTCATAAATATTCCTTTATTAACGTGTTTAATTTCTCAACTGTGAGCTAGGGCAGCATACTAATAATGAGTTAATGAGTCAAAGAGTTACGCAACGCGGCCTAATTTTCGGGGTTGAATTCGCGTCTATTCCTTCAGCTAGATTTAAATATCACTTCTTGTTTGCTAAAAATCATCTACCGCAGGTCAACAACGTCTTAGTATTTATGCATTGCGCTGTCTGCAAGGCATAAATCGCTTGTTGGACTTGGCCGCTGCAACATCCATGTATTTGGTATGTATTATGCTATAGGAGTTTACTTTTCTGTGGTAGTCGTTTTTTTAAGCTTAGGTAAGGTAATCAATTGGTCTTCTTTGGTATTTTTATATTTCATTCACTCCTCTTGACGGCAAATACTCGTGATTAACTGTGCTTTTTAGACCATTCATGCCGCAGGCCTTTGCCTCACTGATGTTCATAGCAAGGCCTTACTGAATCTACGGATACTTATCGAGCACTTAATCTGTGTTTTTCACTTTTTTCTCTCGCAACTCACACCAGATGAAGTTAAATCGAAGAGGTGTTAGAGATAGGTGTAAGCGCGGTTTTGGCCCTTGGCGGCATGGATGGCCCGCTAGCTTTCGAGGGGAGGGGACGCCCCATAGTAAGCGTTAGCATTTTCGAATAAGACCGAAGAACACGAAAATGGGGTCAAAAGCTGGATAGATTTCCGTCGCAATTTTTTCGCTGCTGTTGTTTGGTTAAAAAGCGAAAATGTTGCCGGAACGGCAGGGGTGATCCAAGAGGGGATTGCTGTTGACCTCCTTTTGACCTGTGCAGGGTGGAACCTTGCGATCTTAATTCAAACGAAGTTTGAAAAATCAGGTGTGGGCGAAGCGCCACGACGTTAGTGGCCGAAGGCCATTGATAAAACAAGTTTATGAATATTTAATATTCATATCAATCAAGGCTTCTCGTGAACCTTTCTCCGCCCGCAATCTTGCTAAATACTGTTGCCATAATTCAGCCTGATTACTGCACAAGTTATAAAGCACTTGCCAAGAATACAAGCCGGTATCATGACCATCATCAAAGGTAATTTTTACCGCGTAGTGGCCGACAGGTTCGAGCGCTTTAATATTAACGGCTTTCTTATGAGTCACTAATATTGGGTCGCCATGACGCTGTACTTCTGCAGAAGGCGAGAACACCCGCAGCATTTCACAACTAATGTTGTAAGTCTGGTCGTTGTCGAAAGTTACTTCTAATAATTTAGATTGACGCTTAAGTTTAATGCCGATAACAGTTGGCGTTGTTTGGGTCATGGGAATACCTATAAAAAAGGATTAACGCTAAATCACAGATTATCATCATACGTGACTTTGCCGTTAATCCTATTGTGGTGACGTGCATTCGTGATGTTTATTCATAAACAAAGCTCACGATCCCCATCAGATATAACCAAATGGGGATGCTTGCTTCAAACAATGATTACAAAATAAAGCGGCTTAAATCTTCATCTTGTACCAAGGTATCGAGGTGTTCATTGACATACTCTGCATCAATAACAAACTTAGCGCCTGATTTTTCAGAGGCGTCGTAAGAAATCTCTTCCATCAGCTTTTCCATCACAGTATGTAAACGGCGAGCACCAATATTTTCTGTGCGCTCATTCACTTGCCATGCAGCTTCGGCAATACGTTCAATGCCTGACTCTGTAAACTCAACAGTAACGCCTTCAGTGGCCATTAAAGCAATATACTGCTCTGTAAGTGAAGCATGTGGCTCTGTTAAAATACGCTTGAAGTCGCTCGCGGTTAAGGCGTCCAATTCAACTCTAATAGGTAAACGACCTTGCAGTTCTGGAATTAAATCAGATGGTTTAGACATCTGGAACGCACCAGAAGCAATAAACAAAATATGGTCGGTTTTCACCATGCCATGCTTAGTGGTCACGGTACAGCCTTCCACTAATGGCAATAAATCACGTTGTACACCTTCGCGAGACACATCTGGACCAGAGCTTTCACCGCGTTTACAGATTTTGTCTATTTCGTCTAAAAACACAATACCATTTTGTTCAACTAGCTCAATGGCTTGCTCTTTTAAGTCTTCTTGATTGACCAGTTTTGCGGCTTCATCTTCGACCAATTGCTTGTAGGCATCTTTAATTTTGAGCTTTTTGCGCTTAGAAGTGCTCTGGCCCATATTTTGAAATAACCCTTGTAGCTGATTGGTCATTTCTTCCATGCCTGGCGGGGCCATGATTTCAACCCCAATTTGCGGCGCAGCAACGTCGATTTCGATTTCTTTATCGTCTAACTGACCTTCACGTAATTTTTTACGGAAAATTTGGCGGGTATTTGAGTCGTCTTTCTTTTCAGCTTCCCAATCATCTTTTACCTTAGGCAATAACGCATCTAAAATACGCTCTTCTGCCATTTCTTCGGCGCGATGACGACATTTTTTCATTTGCTGTTCGCGGGTCATTTTGACCGCAGAGTCGGTCAAATCGCGAATGATTTGCTCTACTTCTTTACCGACATAACCCACTTCGGTAAATTTTGTTGCTTCAACTTTAATAAAGGGAGCGTTAGCCAGTTTAGCTAAACGACGCGCTATTTCGGTTTTACCAACACCGGTAGGGCCAATCATTAAAATATTTTTTGGCGTGACTTCGTGGCGTAATGCGGGTTCAAGTTGCATTCTGCGCCAGCGGTTACGAAGAGCAACGGCAACTGAGCGTTTAGCATTTTTTTGACCAATGATATGCGAATCTAGTTCGTGAACAATTTCACGTGGAGTCATTTCAGACATAACTGTTCCTTTTTTAACGCTCGAATTAGTACTCTAACTTTTCGATAGTTTTGAATTGGTTAGTAAACACACAAATATCACCTGCAATCGTTAACGATTTTTCTGCAATGTCTTGCGCGCTTAATTCAGTATTTTGCAATAGGGCTAAGGCTGATGCTTGTGCATAGTTGCCGCCAGAACCGATAGCGATAAGGTCGTGTTCGGGTTGAACAACATCACCATTACCTGTGATAATTAATGATGCTTCAGCATCGGCTACCACAAGCATAGCTTCGAGTTTGCGCAGCATTCTGTCGGTGCGCCAATCTTTGGCTAGCTCTACCGCAGACTTTAATAAATGCCCTTGATGCATTTCGAGCTTGGTTTCAAATCGCTCAAAAAGAGTAAATGCATCGGCGGTACCGCCAGCAAAACCGGCTAATACTTTGTTGTGGTAAAGGCGGCGTACTTTACGCGCGTTACCTTTCATTACGGTATTGCCTAAAGACACTTGGCCATCACCAGCGATGACAACTTGATTATTACGGCGTACAGATACGATAGTAGTCACGGTAGATCCTCTTCACTATGACATCAACGGGTCATTAGGGTGAATGCAATTGTTGTAAAGTGGATATGGGGCCAAAATGACAGATATCAAGGATGCTATAAAAAAAGCCCTGTTCATGTGAACAGGGCTTTTATGCTTGAGTTAGTTTACGGGTTATTGCCATAACCATATTTGGCAGCCGTTTAGCCCAGCTCGTTGCATTTTATGGCGGTTATGTTCCGCGTCACGCTTGTTTGGGTAGGGACCTAATACCACGCGATACCAAACGCCATTGGTACCTTCACTACGGCGCACTTGAGCCTCAGCACCTTGGAAGGCTATTCTGGCCTTCATTTCATTTGCTTGTGATTCTTTTCTAAACGATCCACATTGCATTTGATAAATACCACTGGATACAACACCTGATTGAGGTAAGTCTATTTCAACTTGTTTGTTTTCAAGCTCTTCTAGATAAGTCCATTCTTCTTGCGGTTTAGGCGGCAATGCATTGAGATCTTTCTTGGCTGCTTTTTTGGTTGTTTCAGTTGCGACAGCTGGCGCCGTTTTCTGCTTAGCTTGTTGCGCCGGTTCTGCCGTAGCGGATGAACTGGAGCTGCCATTAATCGACCATAAAAAATAGCCAAAACCGATGATCAGCGTGAGTACCACAAAAATAGCCAAATATGGAAAAGAGCGCTTAGGGGCTTTTTTTCGTTGTGGCGAGCGGGCTTTAGTGCCTGCTCGAGGTTTGCGATTTGCGTAGTCACGACTCATGATTACATCCGCTCTAAGGTTTCAATGCCGAGTAGCGACAAGCCCGTTTTCAACGTTTTAGCTGTAAGTTGCGCTAGCAGCAAACGGCTTTGCTTTTGTGCTTCTGTTTCGGCAGCAAGTACAGGACAAGCTTCATAGAAACTTGAAAACTCACTCGCAAGTTCGTAAAGGTAACCACACAACACATGAGGTAAACCTTTGTCGGTCATGCGGGTTAACACTTCACCAAATTGTGCCAGTTTTGTGCCTAAGTCTTTTTCTTTTTCATGTTCGAGCACAATTTTAGCTTGGCTAAGATCAATATCTGCTGCGCGTTTAAAAATGCCTGCCACGCGGGTATATGCATAAAGTAGATAAGGTGCAGTATTACCTTCAAAGCTAAGCATTTGCTCAAAACTGAAAATGTAATCACTGGTGCGGTTTTTGGATAGATCGGCATACTTAACTGAGCTGATACCGACTACGCGAGCAATTTCAGTCAGTGTTTCTTGGTCCATATCTGGATTTTTACTGCGAACCAGTTCAAGTGCGCGAACATCGGCTTCGTCCAGTAAATCAACCAATTTAACAACACCGCCGGAACGGGTTTTAAATGGACGACCATCTTCACCATTCATGGTGCCAAAGCCTGTGTGCTCTAGCGACATTTCAGGGCGTACAAATTTAGCTAATTTGGCAAGGCTAAACACTTGTTGGAAGTGCAGCGCTTGGCGTAAATCGACAAAGTACATGGCGCGATCGGCTTTTAGCACGTTTGAGCGGTAACGCATGGCGGCAAGATCTGAGGTTGCGTATAAGTAACCACCATCCGCTTTTTGAATAATAACCGGTAAAGGCTCACCTTCTTTATTACGAAATGCTTCTTGGAATACCACTTTAGCGCCGTTGCTTTCGCTTAACAGTCCTTGGGTGTCGAGATCTTTAACCACTTGGGCTAAATCGGCATTGTAGGCGCTTTCGCCATGAACGTCTGCGCGGGTTAAGCTCACCCCTAAACGCTGATATACGTCATGACAATGGCTTAAAGAGATGTCGTTAAATTCGCGCCAGAGCTTATTGCAGTATTCATCACCTGATTGTAAAGCGACGACTAACTGACGAGCGCGAGTCGCGAATTCAGTTGACTCGTCAAAACGTACTTTAGCGGCACGATAAAAACTCTCTAGGTCAGACAATTCCATCTTGGCTTGTTCGCCATTAGCGGCACGTAATTCTTCCATTAACGCCAGTAACATACCAAACTGAGTACCCCAGTCGCCTACGTGGTTTTGACGAATGACGTTATGGCCTAAAAACTCAAGTGCGCGCACTACGCTGTCACCAATAATGGTTGAACGTAAGTGGCCTACGTGCATTTCTTTGGCTAAGTTTGGTGAAGAATAGTCGACAACGATGGTTTGTTTTGCGGGTAATACCACACCTAAATGGTCATCGTTAAGCGCTTGCTGTAGCTGGTTAGCCAGCGCATTGTCATCGATAAAAAAGTTTATAAAACCTGGGCCAGCGATTTCGACTTTGGCCACATAAGATGAGGCAGGCAAGGTGTCGATGATCAGTTGTGCTAATTCACGCGGGTTCTTTTTCGCTACTTTGGTCAGCATCATTGCAAGGTTAGTCGCTAAGTCACCATGACTTTTATCTTTAGTGCGATCGACCTGAATGCGAGCTTGAAAATCTGCTGGCACAATTCCTTGTTGTTTGAAGGATTCGATGGTTTGTTCTAGTAAAGATTCAATATGTGATTTCATGGGCGTTTGCTTGCACTAATTCGTTAAATGAATGACATGACGGAACCGCATATTTTAGCCGTTTATGGGGGGTGATTGCTATCTGCTTTAACGGAAATATCGGTTTTTTTATGTTGATTTTCAATCTAAGTGAAGTTTATGACAGTTATAAGGTCGATTAGCTTCACCTTGCTGTAAGCGATTACATTAAATCCTGCGGATCTCGGTCGATATTCCAACGGCATTTTTTGCTTTCTGGTATTTGTTCTATCTGGGTTAATACCCGTTCAAACTCGGTTTGTAACCGTTGGCGGCTTTTAGCTTGGAGTATTAATTGACGTCGGTATTTTCCTGCTTTTCGATCAAGAGGTGCTGGGATTGGACCAATCACTTCAAAGTCAGGGTCTTGTGGTAATAGCTCACTGGTGCGAGCTAGAAATGCATCAGCATCTTCTGCTAAATGTGCTTCTGCTCGAATTAATACCATGTGCCATGCGGGGGGCAATAATGCTTGTTGGCGTTCTTTTAGCTGAGTACGAGCAAACTCGCCGTAACCGCGTTTTAATAAATCCCGTAATATAGGGTTATCACTTTGATGGGTTTGTAATAGCACTTTGCCGGGTTTGTCTGCACGACCTGCACGGCCAGACACCTGAGTGTATAACTGCCCAAAACGTTCTGGTGCGCGAAAATCTGCGCTAAATAGTGCACCATCAACATCAAGTAAACCGACTAAGGTAACATCTGGGAAATGGTGGCCTTTTGCTAACATTTGCGTGCCCACTAGGATTTTATATTTTCCCATATAAATCCCTTTTAGCTGTTGTTCCAGTGAGCCTTTACGGCGTGTGGTATCGCGATCAATACGGACAACGGGGTGTTGCGGAAACAGTTTTACAAGTTCTTGTTCTAGCTGTTCGGTGCCTAAGCCATGGCCCATTAACATCGTGCTACCACATTGATGGCACTGGCGTGGAATAGCATATTGATTGCCACAGTGATGACAGCAAATTTCGTTTAATCCTTGATGAACGGTGAAAAATGCATCGCAACGATCGCATTCATGTAAATGACCGCACTCATGGCAAAGCAGGGCTGGAGCAAAACCTCGGCGGTTTAAAAAGAGCAGTACTTGATTGCCTGCATCAAGGTGCATGCGCATTTCATTAATTAACGATGTCGACATGCCGGCTTTGAGTGGCTGAGAGGTAATATCAACAATTCCTTGTTTCACTTTTTGGGCAACGCCCGCACGTTCGCTGAGTTCAAGATGGTGATAGCGACCAGATAGTGCATTTTGTAAGGTTTCCAATGAGGGGGTTGCCGAGCCTAATACCACTTGAATATCTTCAAGATGACCGCGCATTACTGCTAGGTCTCTGGCGTGATAACGCACCCCTTCTTGTTGTTTAAAGCTACTGTCATGTTCTTCGTCGAGAATAATTAATCCCGGAAAGGCCATTGGAGTAAAGAGTGCCGAACGAGTGCCAATGATAATGGCCGCTTCACCTACACGTGCTTGGCGCCAAGCTTCAAGCCGTTGGTTGTCGGTGAGTCCTGAATGGATCACGGCAACATTAACTTCGAAGCGACGTTTGAAGCGATTAATGGTTTGCGGTGTTAAGCCTATTTCAGGTACAAGGATCAGTGCTTGCTTACCTTGTTTTAAAATAGTTTCCAACAAGGTTAGGTAGACTTCGGTTTTGCCTGAACCGGTAATCCCTTCTAATAAGGTGCAATGAAACCCTTGTTGCTGAGTGAGTACTGAAACCGCGATGGCTTGTTGCTTGTTGAGTTTATGAGGTGACTCATTCATGACCAATTGTTGACGCCAATGTAAATCATGGTCGAGCTGTTTTTGTTGTCGTTCAACCCATTGTTTTTGCTCTAAAGCTTTTAGTGCGGGCTTGCTTAAGGCTTGGGTAGTGAACTCATCTTGGGTGATAGGGCTTGTGAGTAATAATTCATACAGTTTTTTTTGTGCTGGTGCGCGTGTTAATACGCTAGGATCGGCACTGCGACCTTGTTGGCTTAAATGATATTCAATTACTGCTTGCGGCGCTGCTTCAAGGCCTTTTCTTAAGGCAACTGGCAGTGCTTGGCTGAGCATTTGCCCTTGGGATGTAAAATAATATCTGGCGGCCCATAGGGTTAATTTATATAGCGAATCGGGCAACAATGGGGCATCATCTAACACGGCAGTAACATATTTTATTTGTTGTGGTGTTAAGTCGCAATTATCTGTAATTGCAGTAATTAAGCCGATGAGTTGCTGAGGGCCAAAAGGAACTTTAACTCTAAGACCGATTTGTAATCCTGTTTGCTGTTCGTCTTTAACGCGATAACTAAAGTTTCTGCGTAATGGAACTGGCAAGGCG
This sequence comes from Shewanella sp. A22, assembly GCF_053850585.1. Classification (NCBI taxonomy): domain Bacteria; kingdom Pseudomonadati; phylum Pseudomonadota; class Gammaproteobacteria; order Alteromonadales; family Shewanellaceae; genus Shewanella; species Shewanella sp. A22. Next base: position 18,220 of record NZ_JBSQBN010000053.1, on the reverse strand, counting down.
ACTTCAACAAACACGGGCATAAGGTTTCATCATTTTCATTTCAATAGTAGATTGTGGATCAGTTTACCTCTAAGTGTCATCAAAGAGATAGGGCAACATATATGCATAAAGGACTTATTGAGATCATCATCCTAGTCTTTGGATTATTGGGCTACATTGCGAGTGCTATGGCTCAAGTCAATCATCTTAGTATCAATAGTCGTCAGTTTGAGTTAAATAGTTTACCGCAATTTAAGGTGAATGTAGTGGCACGGCATGATGATGTGTCACAGTTAACGTTTTACCTTCGCCAATTTCACAAAGGTGAATTTGAGCAGCAAAAGTTAACTATGCAGAGGATTAACCGTTATTTATTGCAGTTAAATGGTTCGGGGGTAATTAGTGATAAAAAAGCGCAGTTGATCATTACTGAAACCACGGCATCTAAGACCGTTACTTTAGCGGTATTGGCGTTATTTGATGCACCTTATTCATTGCATAGTGCTGCTTTAGCCGATCATATTAATAACCATGGCACGGCTATAACTCATCAAACGAAGACTCAAGTTGCAACAATATCATCAGCACAACCTCAATCAGTTGCCATAGAAAACACCTCAGTGCCGCAAGAGGCATGTTTGATTGAACGCGATAATAGTGACACATTATGGCGAATAGCGAACCGTTATAAGCAGCAATGGAATACCAGTGTTTACGGTGCAATGCTGGCCATTTTTGAAGTGAATTTGTTGGCATTTTCTAAGCAAAAAATTCATTTATTACTTAAGAATGTGCCATTACGCTGTCCATCTGCTGCTGTTTTAGCGGAATACAATAACAAACAAGTCGATAAAAAAGTATTTGAAATGATAGAAGCAAAGCATGCTGCTCAGTAGTGCCGCGTTAACTCAAATGATAGCGTTAAATGTTATTCGCCCTTGCGGTCTTTTGTTATGGGCTTACCAATGGGCGAGGCAATTTCCTCTGTTATTTTGGGCTCGCCATCATAAATTAGAGCCTAATAAGCTTAACTTAACATAATAATGTTAATTATAAGTGTATAAGTATACTCAGTATCATGGTGTTATTTACACTGTTCTGAAGCCGTTTATATATAGAAAGGATAGCGTTGATGAAAGGCTTTAAGATGCTAGTAATATTAGTCTTATTAGCTGTTGGTTGTCTCTCAACCGTTACTGCACAAGTTCGTCATATCAGTATAGATTCTATGCCCTTTGAAAGTGGAGCATTGCCTAAGATAACCGTGAGCATTACAACCGAGCAACATGATTTATCGCAGTTGACCTTTTATTTGCGTCAAATTTATCAAGATAACATTGTGCTAGAAAAGCTTGATGTAGAACGACGAGATCAGGATGTATTTGTACTCAGTGGAACTGAAAAAATACGTGACCAAGATGCTGCATTAATTGTCTCTGAATATCGTAATGCTAAATGGCTACAATATTCTCCCGTTGGTTTATTTCCCCAAGCGGTGACTCCGAGTCAATATCAACCCGTTGCGATAAAAACAATGAAGTCTTCTTCTGTTGGGGTATCAACACAAGCCACAGCCTATGCCAGCGCTAAAACTCCTGTATCGGGAATACCCAATAAGCCAAAACGTTGTCAGATCCCTCAACAGCCTAATGACACCTTGTGGCAAATCTCTCTGCGCTATCGTAAGCAATGGGGCACAAATGTTTACGGTGCCATGCTTGCTATTTATCAAGCTAATCCATCTGCTTTTTACCAAGGGAAAATTAACTTATTGCAATTAGGTAGCGTATTGCGCTGTCCATCAATGGAAATACGCTCACGTTATCAACATGCCGCTGTGAACAAAGCTTTATTTGATGATTTGGTAGCGAGTCAACATCATCAACCGCTACAGGTAACAACAGCTCATGTGGCGACCAATAATTCGTCTGTGACAATGCTGTCTGCATCGAGTAGTAGCAACGTTAAACCAATAAACAGCCAACAATCAAAAAGCAGTAAACTGTTAGCCGCTATTCATGAAACACAAATATTGCCTTCGCAACTATCAGGTAAAAACGTGGCAAAAACAGGCTTGCAAGCTGACCGACAGGACAATACATGTGTAATGGATAAATCACCTCAAGATACCTTGTGGCGGGTGGCTGATCGTTATAATCGTCAATGGAACATGGGGGTTCATGGCGCTATGCTCGCCATTTATGATGCGAACCCTAATGCTTTTGCACAACATAAAATATACTTGTTGATGTCTGATAGTCGCTTAAAATGCCCCTCCAGTGCGATTTTGAAACAATATCAACATGCATCTAAAGCCCAAATGACTTATGAAGCACTAGAACGTACACAGCGGCAATCATAGTATCGTTTATAAATTCTACTTGTTTGTGTACATGAGACACTGTATTATCTCGCGCCTAAAACATATTGTTATTAACTGCATGTGGTGCTCAACTTCGGGTTGGGAGAGCGACATGGCCTTCAATTTAAGGTAACTCCAAATGAAAACAGGTATCCACCCAAATTACGCTGAAATTACTGCAACTTGTACTTGTGGTAACATCATCAAAGTGAACTCAACTGTAGGTAAAGATCTACACTTGGACGTATGTGGTGCATGTCACCCATTCTACACTGGTACTCAGAAAGTTGTTGATACTGGTGGTCGTATCGATAAGTTCAACAAGCGCTTTGGTGCACTTGGTAAAAAGTAATTGTTATTCAATTACGTTAATGAGGCGCCTTAGGCGCCTTTTTTGTTTTTATTTTTAACTCGCCAGTATTGTGCTGACACGAAAACTAATTTTTTGGTGCTAAACAATACAAAAATGCATAAAAGTCACTTTATTGTTATTTAGGCAAAATAAATTACAAATACTACTCACTATATGCCATTTTTGTGATAAATCTTGTTATTTTTCTACATTTTTAACTTGTTGATTTATATATATTCATATCTGATTAGTTAAATTAATGAAACGTCTCCTTTATTTAGGGGGACTACACCTCTTCAGAATAAGTTTTTGATTTATATCATCCTTGTATTAGCGTATTGTTATCAAAATTTTCTATGGTGAGCTAGTTCACAAAAATTGTGTGCGGTATAACCATATTTCTTCTTCATATATAGCGCATTTCAGGATGTATAAAATGTCAGATATTCGTCAACAAGCTCTCGACTATCATGAATTTCCAGTTCCAGGTAAAACCGCTGTTTGCCTGACAAAACCAGCCCAATCAAGCCATGATCTTGCGCTAGCATATAGCCCGGGCGTGGCTGAGCCCGTTAGAGAAATCGCATCTAATCCTGAAAACGCTTATCGATATACCAATAAAGGTAACACTGTGGCGGTGATTACAAACGGAACTGCCATATTAGGTCTTGGTAATTTAGGCCCGTTAGCCTCTAAACCTGTTATGGAAGGTAAATCACTTTTATTTAAACGTTTTGCTAATATTGATTCGATTGATATTGAAGTGAAGCACCGCACAACAGAAGATTTTATTAATACTGTCGAATCTATTGCCGATACCTTTGGCGGGATTAATTTAGAAGATATCAAGGCGCCTGAATGTTTTGAGATCGAACGCGAGCTCATTAGTCGATGTAATATCCCTGTATTTCATGATGACCAACACGGCACCGCTATTGTTACGGCTGCCGGAATGTTAAATGCGCTTGAAATTCAAGGGAAAAAAATTGATGACGCGGTATTTGTTTGCTTAGGTGCAGGTGCTGCTGCCATTGCGTGCATGACGATGATTGTTAAATGTGGTGCATTACGTGAAAATGTTTATATGCTCGACAGACAAGGTGTGATTCATACGCGTCGTGAAGACATCAATGAATATAAAGCCTTATTTGCTAATAATACTGATAAACGAACTCTGCAAGATGTGATTAAAGATGCCGATGCGTTTTTAGGATTGTCAGGAGCTGATTTATTGACCGCAGATGATATTGCGTTAATGGCGCCTAATCCGGTTATCTTTGCTTGTTCAAATCCCGATCCTGAAATTAAACCCGAGTTAGCCCATAATATCCGTCAAGACTTAATTATGGGAACTGGTCGTAGTGATTATCCAAACCAAGTGAACAATGTATTGTGTTTCCCGTTTATTTTTAGAGGAGCGCTTGATGTTCGCGCGTCTGTTATTAATGACGAAATGAAGCTTGCTGCTGTGCATGCCATTGCTAACCTTGCCAAAGAGCCTGTTCCTGCAGAGGTATTAGCGGCTTACCCTAATGTGGCATCGCTAAGCTTTGGTCCACAATATGTGTTACCAAAACCCATGGATCCAAGATTATTGCCCCTAGTTGCACGTGCAGTGTCACAAGCGGCAATTGATTCTGGCGTGGCGAGAATAACCACACTGCCAATGGAATATTCGGTATAAAAATACGGGTGAATTAATTCCAATAAGGGTGAAGTGGTATTATTGGTTTTCAGAAAAGGGGCATTAGCCCCTTTTTGTATGGTGCGTAAAAACGATTAGTGAAGTTGTAGAGCACAATCGTTATACTAGCTGACTTAGGAGTCATTAATAAAATAAAGAAATCCAGCAGGATAGCGGATAAATGAAACTCACCAAGATCCTTACTAAAAAAATGACCAGTTTTTGGTTGCTTTCATTGGCCGCCGTTGCCTTTGTGTTTTTGCTGTCTGCGGTGATGGGCTTTACTCAATTGACCTATGCTTTTCAGCAACAAAAAGTCGCTGAATTAGAAACTATGTTAGTTGCCGATTACCAACAACATGGCAGTAGCCAATTTTCGAGCTGGTTACCCCCATTATTAACCGCTTATAAAACAGTTGATTTTTCCTTGTCTCAGGGTAATCAGCTCGTGTATCAATTTCATGGTGATCAAGCTGGGGTCCCTAAAACTAGCTTGACCATGTATCAAGCTCAGTTGAGTCAGGACCAACTGTCGATGACCTTGACAATGCCGCCGCCATTTTCTTGGTATGACCTGGGTTGGCATGAACTGAGCATTCTATTTGTCGGTTTGATGAGCATTGGTTTTTTTGTTCGTTTTGGTTATGCGTGGTATTCCAGAGAGCTTGATGGAATTGAACAGCTTGCTCAACGTAGTAAGCTAATTTTAGATGGCAATCTGAAACAAGCTGCCGATGTGCCTACCAATGGTAAACCTCGAATGATCAATCGTGCATTAAGTAAATTGCTCGCCGACTTGGATGACGCTCATAAAGAGCGTGGTCGCTTAGATCAATTTATTCGTAAAGACACATTTCTCGATAAACAGACTCAAATTGGCAATCCGATATTTTTTCAAAATCGCCTAGATGGTTTAAGCCATAATCAAAAAATGATTGTTCATGGCGTATTGATGTTTATTGAGTTTGATGATGTTGACCTAGTGGAAGATGAGTTTGGGGAAGGCGGTGTGAAGGCTATGCTGTCTTTGACGACCGAAGCCATCACTGCAGCGTTAACACAATATGAAGACAGCATATTTGCACGTCGTAGCTATTCACAATTAGCCATCGTTGTACCACAGTTATCACTTATAGAAGCCGATCAGTTAGCACAACGAATACTCAAAACCTGTCTTGCCCTGCCTTTTCATGGTATCGGCAATCCAGATAATTTTTTACATTTGGGTTGTGCTTTTTTTAAGACGGGCGACTTACAAGTTCAACTTGTTGAAGAAGCGGAAATGGCACTGCGTGCAGCACAATTACAACGTGTTAATAATTGGTTTATGTATGACAAAGGTATATTAGATGAGGAGATTGCCAAAGGCTCTGTCCGTTGGCGCAGTTTTCTTGAAAATACATTAGTGTCAAAACGATTTTTTACCCTACAACAAGCTGTGGTCGACAGTGATGACCAGATTTTACATTATGAAGTGTTTAGCCGTGCACGAGACTTACAGGGTAACGATGTACGCGCAACCTTGTTTATACCAATGGCCAATAAGTGTGGTTTAATGCCACAAATTGAGCGGCAAGTATTGGAACAAGTACTTTTTCGGTTAATGAACGATAATACATTCACCTATAGTATCAATTTAAGCGTAGATAGTTTGATCAGTAGGGCATTTGTGCGTTGGATACAGTCGACATTACTAGAACATCGCCCATTAGCTGCTAGGCTTATTTTTGAGGTGTCAGAAGATATTATCGTTAAACATCAGAAGAATACTTCAGTATTAAAAACGCTTGATATGCTCAGAAAAATGGGCGCGAAATTGGCGGTAGACAATGTAGGTCAACATGTTGTGGGGACTCACTATATTCAAGAATATCATTTTGATTTGGTAAAACTACATCGTTCTATTGTGCGACGAGTGCATCAGCGATCGGAGAATCAGCTGTTTATTCGTAGTTTAATCGGTGGCCTTTACCGAGCCGAAGTTAAAGTGATTGCTGAAGGTGTTGAGTGTTTCGAAGAGTGGCAAACGTTGAAGATTTTGGGTGTGAGTGCCGCACAAGGCGATTTTTTGGGGCAAAGATCTGAAGTTTAAGTATTATAATGTTATGTTTGTTGCAATACTGACGTTAAAGCTTGTTTATCAATAGATTGTATTTTTATATTGAACAAATATTCGGTATTTTACTGATGAGTTATCGAATTATCTTATTAATACAATGTTTACTCGTAATCGCTGTTGGTCAACGAGTGAAAAGATAATTTGCTCTAATCGAAGTGCGGTGATGTTTTGTGATTATGTATTGGATGAATGGTCTTATTACGATTGTGATAAAGCACTAGCCAGTAAGTAAAAAATAATGAATAAGTTAGCGAATATGGGCCACGCAATGGATAATGGTTTTTTGAGTAAACTAGCCTTTTGGCAAACATCACAGCTAATGGGTGATGTAGGCGTATTTGTCGCTGACAACTGTCTTTGGGTGTACAAACCCAAGCAAGGGCAGTCTGCAGCGATTATTAGCCAGTTTTTAGTGAAAAAAAACGATTGGTCTCAAGCGTTTGATGCACTAAAGCATCAATTTGGCCGAGTTAGGCTACAATTAGTATTGTCTCATGAATATTACCAACTATTACAAGCCGACAAGCCCAATGTCGAGCCTGCTGAAGTGACTCAAGCACTACTTTGGTCGGTGAAAGATATGGTGTCAGATCCGGTGACAAATATCTATTTAGATTATTTTGAGTCAAGCATTATTGGTAATGAAAAAGTGAATGTGGTGGTGAGTAGCCGTCAATTTTTAATGCAATTGGCCAGTGCTTGTGATGCCAATGGGTTAGACGTCGCAGGAATAAGCATTGAGGAGTTAGCGTTAAGTCATCTACTTACTCACGATAATATGGCGCATATGCTGGTTGCTCACTTACCACAGCAAGAGCTACTCTTGTTGGTTGCGAAAGCGGGTGAAGTATTAATGCAACGTCGGGTGAGAGGGTTTAATCAACTTGATAAAGTGACCCTAGAAGAGCTACAACTCGGTGTAGCCGATAATCTTAGCCTAGAAATTCAACGTTCTATGGACTATTTTGAGAGCCAGTTGCGCCAAGCGCCAGTGGGTTCGATTAGCATCTTGGTTGAAGGTGACTGTGCATCATTGGCTAATCTTGTTGGTGCTAACTTTAATCAAAAAGTCATTGCTGTAGCTCACGATGGTGTATCAAGCTTACTTGCTCAGTTGGCGTTACAAGAATTAACTCGAGGTGAAGAGTGATAAAAACCAGTGTTAATTTATATTCAGCTGATTTGTTACCCAAAAAACAAAAGCTGACGCTGTTTAGAATGATACTCGTATTAACCATCTTCTGCGGATGCAGTGCGGTACTTTATGGCGTAGGGCTATGGCACACAGACGAACTGCAAGCTCTGACTCAGCTGGAAAATAGCAAAAAAAGCAGTTTAAATTCACAAAAAAGCAATTTAGAACAACAGATTGCAGCGCGAAAACCCAATGCGGACTTGGTAGCAAAAGTTGAGCTTGAGCAGCAACGCTTAGATATGAAAACAATGTTGAAAGATGAGTTAAGCCAGCGTAATACACTTATTAGCAAAGGTTACTCGTCCATGTTAACCGACTTAGCCGCCGTCGCTGATGCCAATGTATGGTTGAGCCATATTACTGTTGAGCAACAAAATGGCATTGCTCAACGTATTGAGTTTGAAGGTTATGGTCGTAATCCACAAAGTATTCCTCTTTGGATTGATAAACTAAAAAACACGCTAACATTAAAAGGCTATGCTTTTTCTGCGATGACGATGGATCGAGGCGAAGGGCAGCCATTGGCGTTTAAATTAATAAGCCAGCCCGTTGCTAAGGGGTCTGTACAATGAAGCAGCAATGGTTAATCTGGTCATCCAAGTTTAATGAGCTAAGCCAACGAGAACGCATATTGATTACGCTTGCTGTGCTGCTTGTCGCAGGTATGCTGATATTTATGCCTATAGAGTCGCTTTGGAAGCAGCATCAAGGCTTACAACGTCAGCTTACAGGCCTTGAACAAGATAATGCCACGTCCTTACAGCAAGTCGCACTCTATGAAGAACGCTTGCAAATTGATCCCAATAAAGATTACCAACAACGCTTACAGTTAATCAACGAGCAGATGCAGTTGATTGATGCCGATCTAAACGAACAGATGGTTGATATGGTGCCCGCTGACTATATGCCAACCGTTTTGGCAAACTTGCTAGGGAATGTAAAAGGCGTATCGTTAATGTCTTTTGCTTCCATTGCCCCCAAACCCTTATTAAAAGTGGAAGATGGCAGCAAAGTAAACCTTTATAGCCATGGTATTAAGTTGACGTTGCAAGGTGATTATTTTTCTATTTTAGCGTTTATTAAAGCCGTTGAAAGCATGCCTGATAAATTGTATTGGAAACGCTTAGATTATCGCGTAGAAACGCATCCAAATGCGTTAGTTGAATTAGAACTTTACACACTGAGTGTGAATAAGGACTTTATCAGTGTTGCAAATCAAGACTAGTGCTGTGGCGTTTGCCGCCAGCTTAACGATGATCCTAGTGTCGGCGGTTAACGCACAAAGCTTACGTGATCCTACGATGCCTGGGCAGGGTTTTATAGCTGTAAAAGCACCAGAGGATAATCAAGCGTTGGTGTTAAACAGCATTGTGAGTGGCCAAAATACCTATGCGGTCATTAATAATATTATTTTGTCGGTAGGTGACGCTGTTAATGGTAGTGGATTACGAATATCAAAGATCAGCCAAGACTATGTCACCCTTTCAGACGGAAGCAAACTTCAGCTATTTCAGTCGATAACAGAGCGATAGGATAAGAATAAAAATGAATGTGATTAAATATATTACCCCTCTGATGACGCTGTGCTTAGTTGCTTGCCAAACCGCAGACCGGCCGGATCCGCAAACGGCAAAAAATGCCTTGGCTGAGTCAAGACAACAAATAGAAACCAGCAAGGTTTCCACACCACCGCCAGCCGCGATGCCTGCTGATGTTCAACGTGAGCTTAATGGCAATAATGTTATGGGCCAATCAGCAAGAGCTTTGCCAGCAGAGCGCCGTTTTGATGTGTCGGCTAATGAAGTGGACGCCAGAGTATTCTTCCCCAGCTTAGTGAAAGACACACCGTTAAGTGTTGCGGTGCATCCTGAAGTGCAAGGTAAAATTTCATTATCACTAAAAGCTGTAACCTTGTCTGAAGCCATTCAAGTTGTGGAAGATATATACGGTTATGAAGTCAGCCGAGAAGGACGCATTTTACGGGTATTCCCGTCGGGTATGAGAACGGAAACGTTTCCATTAAATTATATCTATATGCAACGTGAAGGCTTGTCATTAACCTCCGTTAGCTCTGGACGTATTTCGGATCAAGACAGTAATTCAAATAACAGTAGCTCGAATAATAGTAGCTCAAGCAATTCAAGCAGTAACAGTAGTAATGGCAATGCAAACAGCAGTGACAATACAAATGGTACGTTTATTCGATCAACCACCAAAACAGATTTTTGGGGCGAGCTACAAGCCACACTGATGTCTATTATGGGTGAAACAGGCGGCGGGCGACAAGTTGTTGTTACCCCTCAAGCAGGGTTAGTTACCGTTAGGGCTTTTCCTGATGAATTACGTCAAATACGTAATTTTTTACACATAGCCGAAAGCCATTTGCAGCGTCAAGTGATATTAGAAGCGAAAATTATCGAAGTTACTTTATCCGACGATTACCAACAAGGTATTCAGTGGGAAAATGTATTAGGCCATGCGGGTAGCACCAATATTAATTTCAGCACCTCTGCTGGGCAAGGGTTAAGTAATACTATTTCGTCAGCCATTGGTGGCGTCACCTCGATTAATTTTAGCGGAAGTGACTTTAGCAGTATCCTTAATTTACTCGATACTCAAGGTGATGTAGATGTGCTTTCAAGCCCACGAGTGACCGCTTCTAATAATCAAAAAGCGGTTATTAAAGTGGGTAACGACGAGTATTTTGTGACTGATGTATCGACGACGACAGTTGCATCAACCACAACGGTGACCACTCCAGACGTTGAGTTGACACCTTTCTTCTCAGGTATTGCTTTGGATGTAACACCGCAGATTGATGAAAATGGTAATGTAATATTGCATGTTCATCCTTCAGTTATTGATGTGAGTGAACAAACAAAAGAAATAAAAATTAGTGACTCAACACTTGAATTACCTTTAGCGCAAAGCGAAATTCGTGAGTCTGATACCGTTATCCGCGCAGCCTCTGGTGATGTGGTTGTTATTGGTGGATTAATGAAAAGCGAGAATATTGAAACTGTGTCAAAAGTGCCGTTATTGGGCGATATTCCATTTTTGGGACAAGCCTTTACCAGTCGCACTAAATCAAAACAGAAAACCGAACTGATTATTATGTTGAAACCAACGGTTGTAGGTGGTGATACATGGAAAGATGAATTAAAACGCTCACAAGATTTAATTGAGCGTTGGTATCCGTCTAAATAACGTTTGCCGATAACGGATAGCCACTTATTATGTACTTGCAGCATTTTGGCTTAAGTCAGTTGCCTTTTACGCTTACCCCAAATACAGGTTTCTTTTTTGGGTTGTCACCTCATGTGGAAGCCTTGCAAGTACTCCAAACCGCATTACAAACAGGCGAAGGGTTTATTAAAGTCACTGGCGAAGTAGGTACGGGTAAAACGTTAGTGTGTCGTAAACTGTTAAATGACCTGCCGGCTCAATACCATTGTGCTTATTTACCCAATCCATATTTAACCCCTAAGGAACTGCGTTGGGCTGTTGCGGGCGAGCTGGGTTTGGCTTTACCCAATCAACTTGATCAGCAACAACTTACCAAGCTTATCCATGAGCGTTTATTAACGTTAAATCATCAAGGTTTCCATGTGGTGCTAGTGTTAGACGAAGCGCAATCATTACCGGATGAAAGTATTGAAGCATTACGATTATTCACCAATTTAGAAACCGAAAGCCGTAAATTATTGCAAGTGGTATTATTTGGGCAACCTGAGTTAGATGCTCGCTTAGCACAGCCTAAGTTCAGACAATTAAGGCAGCGTATTACTTTTAGCTATCATTTACGCCCGCTAACATGGGACGAGATACAGGCTTATATTTATTACCGGCTCGCTAGAGCAGGGTATGACGGGCCTGAACTGTTTCGAACATCAGACATTAAGCTTATTGCCAAAGCTGCTCGAGGTATTCCACGTTTAGTGAATATACTGACACATAAAAGTTTATTGTTGTGTTATGGGCAAGGCGGAAAAAAGGTATTAACTCGCCATTGTCATGCTGCCATCATGGATACGGAAGATATTAATGTACAACATAAACTGAGGTTCTCTCGTGTCAGTATGTTAATTATTATGTTGCTTGTTGTGCTTATGGTGTTTGTGGGGCTCAATGGCGAAAACTGTTGTGGAGAATGGATGACACAAATAGGCGAGATAAAATGAGCGTGATTATCAAAATGCTGAAGGATTTAGAGCAGCGCCAACAGCCTGGAGCTGAAACCCCGCCGAAGCAGCCTAAGGGCGAATTCGTGCAACCTCAAATTCAGTATCAATCTGTTGTTAAATCACGTTTGCCATTGGTTAGACTCATTATTGTTGCATTATTAATCCCTTTGTTGTGGTTTGGTGTGTCTATGTTCCGCCAATTAGATCATCAAATGGCCATCGCGCCAATGGCAGTCAACACCGTGGCAGAACCTAAGGAAAATCCGTTAGTCGTTAATGAGGCTACTGTTCCTAATATGGCCAATGAGTCAACTGAGATTAAAGCTTTAGTAACGGCATCCGCACCAGAATCAGCCCTAGCCAATATACAAGATAACAGTGTCGCGACAAATGAGTCGATGTCTACAACAAATGTTATCGCGAACGCCGAGATTGAGACAGAGCCTAAGACGGCATCTCAACAATCGAAGCCGGAAAAAATGACGGTTGTTCAATCAACGCTTCCCAAGATGAAGCCCATAGCATCGGATACGCGTGGAGTGGTCTCAACTTCAACCACAAATCAAACCGCGAGTACGCCAGTTAACACGCCTAAAGTCAAAAAAGAACCCGCGGATATGACTGTGCAAGAGGTCGTGCTGTCTAAAAAACAAATGGCCCAGTTGCAATATCGTAAAGCGATAGAGGCGGAGCAAGCTCAGCGTCTTGATGATGCAGCGGGTTATTATTTAGAAGCCATTATTTTGCAACCGAGTTTACACAAAGCTCGTAAGCAGTTAGTGGAGATTTATTATATACAGAATAATGTTACAACAGCGACGCGATTGCTTGAAAGTGGTATGAGTATGTTTCCGCAGCAATGGGAGTTTTACCTGATCCTGTCGCGGATCCAAACACAAACAAAAGCGTATGATCAAGCGCTGTCGACTCTGGCAATGATCCCAGATAATTCACCGTGGGCTAGAGATAAATGGATTGCTCAAACCGATTTAGCACAAAACGCTAATAACTTTGTTTTAGCTGAAGATGCTTACCGTAACTTATTGGTATCTGAGTCGACTCAATCTCGCTGGTGGATGGGGTTAGGGTACGCGCTCGATTCTCAAAAAAAATACTCACAGGCCGCTCAAGCCTACCGTTCAGCATTAAGTTATGAAGGGTTATCGACTTCAGCCATGACATTTATTGAAAAGCGTTTAGATCAGCTAGGAGAAAACCGATGAAGCCTAAATTAAAGATGCGGTTAGGAGATCTTCTTGTCCAAGAGCTGATTATCACTGACGAGCAATTACAGCAAGCATTAGCAGAGCAACGCAATTCAGGTAAAAAGCTCGGCCGTACCTTAATTGATTTAAAGTGTATTACTGAAGATCAGTTACTGAAGTTTTTATCTCAACAGCTTAATTTACCTTATCTTGATATTAGCCGCCGGCCGATAGCCGATGACGTGGTTAATATACTTCCCGAAGTTCAAGCAAGACGTTATCGGGCTTTAGTGGTTGAAAACCATCCCGAACATGTGCTCGTTGCAATGAGCGACCCTGCCGACTTGCAGGCTATCGACAATATCGAAGTACTCGTTGCCCCTAAGCAATTAATGATAGCAGTAGCGCCAGAACAGCAACTACTTGATGCGTTTGATAACCTATATCGTCGCACCGGCCAAATTGCTGAAATTGCGGGTAAACTTGATGAAGAATATGCCTCCGATGACATGTTCGACTTGGCCAACCTTACCCAGGGTGACAGTGATAACGAAACCACAGTAGTTAAATTGTTGCAGTCTATTTTTGAAGATGCGGTGCAAATGCGTGCGTCAGATATTCACATTGAACCAGGCGAAAAAGTGCTACGGATCCGCCAGCGTATTGATGGTCAATTGCATGAGAATATACTCAGTGAAGTCAATATTGCCTCAGCCTTGGTGTTACGGCTTAAATTAATGGCGGGATTAGATATTTCTGAGAAGCGTATGCCACAAGATGGCCGTTTTCATATGGAAATCAAAGGTCATCAAATTGATGTGCGTATGTCGACCATGCCGATTTATCATGGCGAATCAGTGGTGATGCGTTTATTGGATCAAACTACGGGTCTACGAACCTTAGATGAAACAGGCATGCCACCGCATATTGTGGCGCGTATTCGAAAACAGATTAAACGGCCTCATGGCATGTTGCTCGTGACCGGGCCAACAGGTAGCGGTAAAACAACAACGTTATACGGTATTTTAAGTGAGCTTAATACCGCAGATAGAAAAATTATTACCGTAGAAGATCCGGTCGAGTATCAATTGCCACGCATTAACCAAGTGCAGGTTAATCACAAAATTGGTTTAGACTTTTCTAACGTACTACGTACCACACTTCGTCAAGACCCTGACATTATCATGGTGGGGGAAATGCGCGACCAAGAAACCGTCGAAATTGGTTTACGAGGCGCGCTAACTGGTCACTTTGTGTTATCGACTTTGCATACTAACGATGCGGTGACCAGTGCATTGCGATTACTCGATATGGGGGCGGCAAGTTATTTAGTTGCCAGTGCGTTGCGGGTCATTATTGCTCAACGTTTGGTGAGGCGTGTTTGTCATAATTGCGCTGTGGATTATCAGCCAACAGCGGCTGAACGCAGCTGGTTAAAGAGTGTCACTAAAAGAGACATCAGTAGTGGCACCTTTAAAGTGGGCAGTGGTTGTCAAACTTGTAGTGGTTCTGGGTATCGTGGTCGAATTGGTATTTTTGAAATACTTGAGCTCGATGAAAAGATGATTGATGCGATGCGCACCGGTAATCCTCAGGATTTTGCGCGCGCAGCTCTTCTTAGTCCTCATTTTATTCCGCTCGCACATTCTGCGATGGAGTATTTATTCCAAGGTACGACAACATTAGAAGAGGTGTCAAAGCTGGTTGAAGATGTCAGTGAATCGAAAATACCTTTGTCGGAAGAGTTAATTAGCCAGCAAGATATTGGGTCGTAACCATGCCAACATATCAATATCGAGGACGTAATTCACAAGGACAGGCAGTTAGTTCACAACTTGACTCTGCCAATGAAAGCACTGCGGCAGATGCTTTACTTTCTCGGGGAATTATTCCGTTAGAGTTACGTGAAATTAAAGTTAAGCAATCGTTTTCGATGAGTTTGTTTCAAAGCAAAGTGTCACTTGAAGAGTTGCAAATTTTTAGTCGACAAATGTATTCATTGACTCGGTCTGGCATTCCTATTTTACGTGCTATTGCAGGTTTGTCAGAAACCACTCACTCCGACAGAATGAAAAAAGCTTTAGATGATATTTCTGAACAGCTGACGTCGGGAAGACCTTTGTCGTCGGCAATGAACCAACATCCAGATGTATTTGATTCACTATTTGTATCTATGGTTCACGTTGGTGAAAATACCGGTAAATTGGAAGATGCGTTTATCCAATTGTCTGGATATATCGAACGAGAGCAAGAAACTCGGCGTAGAATTAAAGCAGCGATGCGTTACCCAATGTTTGTGCTGTTTGCCATTACGATTGCGATGGTTATTTTGAATATTATGGTGATCCCCAAGTTTGCCGATATGTTTTCTCGTTTTGGTGCCGAACTGCCATGGGCAACAAAAGTATTAATTGGTACCTCTAATCTGTTTGTTAATTTTTGGCCCCACATGATAGTGGTATTAATTGCTGTGGTAGTGGGAATTCGCTATTGGCATCATTCAGAAAAAGGCGAGAAACAATGGGATTTATGGAAACTGCATATTCCTGCAGTTGGTTCTATTATTGAACGCTCAACACTGTCGCGTTATTGCCGTTGTTTTTCGATGATGCTTAGCTCGGGGGTTCCCATGACACAGGCATTGAGTTTGGTTGCCGATGCTGTTGACAACGCCTATATGCATGACAAAATTGTCGCAATGCGCCGTGGTATTGAGTCGGGTGAGTCAATGTTACGAGTGTCAAATCATAGCCAACTATTTACTCCGCTAGTGTTACAGATGGTCGCGGTGGGAGAAGAAACAGGCCAGATTGATCAGTTATTGAATGATGCTGCAGATTTTTATGAAGGTGAAGTGGATTATGATTTGAAAAACCTTACCGCTAAACTTGAACCTATATTAATCGCATTTGTTGCAGCTATCGTATTGATATTGGCATTGGGCATTTATCTTCCGATGTGGGATATGCTTAATGTGGTTAAAGGCGGTTAGGGAAAAATGCATAGCATGCACTGGATACAAGTATGTTGAGCCAGCAAAAATCCGATGATGATCTGCTGACCATTTATGGACGAGTCATTGCAATGTTGGTGCTGTTAGGCTTACTCGCTGTTTTTGGTATGCGTTATTTAAATAACACTTCAAATCTAGGTGGGCGAGGTTTACAGTTTGAACATAATCGTTTTTTGAATGTCTTAGCGATGGTACGAAGCCAATGGTTGGCTTCTGGTAGACCACATAAAATGCTGTTGTCTTGGCATAACGTTGCATCGAATGTGCCTTACGACATAGACAATAATGACAACAAAGAGAGTATACAAAAAAACAACCGCATTCAGACAGATGCGACTAACGAGGAGGTTGAGTCAAAGACAACAGATAATTGGATTTCTATGTCGGATCAAGGCTGGCCAATTATTGATACTAATGATGCCCAAGGTTGCGAACGTCTTTGGGGGCAATTGCTGGCAACCAACGTTCACGAGTTGCACCTTACGGTAGATTATCAACCTAATGATAATATTTGCCGCTATGATTCAACCAGTAAAGCCAGTTTACGTTACCAACTGCAAACAGGCAGAGTTATTTTTTTTGATGAGTAACAGAGAAAGAGAATCTCGTTAGTGTTAAAACCTTAATAAGCTGCTAATATTAGTCGAGTTATAGCTAAATCTATTTTGTTTTTCTTGTTGGGATATTTTATTGCAGAGCAATATAAAGGGTAAGTAATTATGAGATTGAAACAGCAAGGTTTTTCATTAATAGAGTTGGTTATTGTTATTGTTATCCTCGGTTTATTAGCCGCAACGGCAATCCCGCGTTTTTTAAATGTGACCGATGATGCAGAAGATGCCAGTGTTGATGGTGTTGCTGGTGGTTTAGCCACCGCCGTCAGCTTTGTGCGGGCTCAATGGGAAGTTGATGGTCGCCGAAATAATAGTGTGATCTTAGACGGTACTCGGGTGTCGCTTGACACTCGGTTTGGCTTTCCTACCGGCACAACCAATACCGATGTGACAACAATGACAAACGAAACTTGTCAGGAAGTATTTGATTCTATTTTACAAAATGCACCTAGAAATGTTATTTTTGACCAAGATGCAAGCCAGCAGCGTTATACCGTGAGAATGCTCGACGGTGTAGGGGGAACATCTATTAGTATAGATGGCCAAACTGTCAGTAATCTTGATGTGTGTGTGTATCACCAAACAGCAACATTAGTGCTTGACCAGACTTCAGGTGTTGCAGATCCTGAACCTGATTTAGTCACCGCAGGTGCTAATGGGGTAACTTATAATGCCGGTACGGGCCAAGTCGTATCATTTACTAACAACTAATTGGGTTTATCCATTTTTTATAGAGGTTTTTTAATATGCAAAAGCAACAAGGTTTTACATTAATCGAATTAGTGGTTGTGATCATTATTCTCGGTATTTTAGCGGTAACGGCAGCGCCGAAGTTTATTAATTTGCAAGGTGATGCGCGAGCTTCTGCGTTAGCGGGAGTGAGAGGTGCTATTCAAGGTGCAAATACCCTTATTTATTCTAAAGCGGCACTCGCGGGTGTTGAAAAATCTTCAACAACAAGCATAGATATCGCTGATACAACGGCAACAACAGATGATGTGGATATTGCTTTTGGCTATATCGTAGCGACAGAAACTGCTTTAGAACGAGCATTGGATGTAACATTTGATGCTGGGGACGTGGTTGATGGTGTTGCGACTGCTGCAGCCACAACTGGTACCGCTGATTGGATTATTAAAGCAACGGCCGCTACTACTGGTACGTCGGCTACTGCTGCAAACGTCGAAATTTGGCAAGCTGGTGCACCTTCTGCTTGTTCTTTTACCTATACTCAAGCAACAGCAGAATCAACTCCTGTTCTTTCTCAAACTCCTGATGCAGACAATTGTTAATCATTGCTCATTAGTCACAAAAAAGCCTGCTATTGCAGGTTTTTTTATGACCATTTTCTATCTAAGGTGAAATAGGATTGTTAATACATTTGATTTATACCAATCTCATTAAATATCTGGTCAGTTCAGAGTCTCTCAGGTTTTTCAATTCAAGGCACATTGATGTAGAAATGGTTGTTGCCTTTTAAATCGATGTAACACAGAAGTGGAATACCTGAGAG
>NZ_JBSQBN010000052.1:0-29669 GCF_053850585.1 Shewanella sp. A22 | reverse complement strand
TTCAAAGTCCTTTATGCTTCGTTAGATGCTTTCAAAATACGACGGCATGGTCTATTTTTTCCATAAAAAATAAGACATTCCCACCCTCCATGGCGGTCAGATGCTGGAGGTAGAGTAACGCAGGAGCTTGTTACCGAGGATCACTATTCGCTTCAATCATCTGCCTTGCCTACTGCACTTTGAACTCCCGCTGAAAGATCACATGTTTAATAGGATTGGTATTATTGTTAGGGCCTGTTGATCTTTGCTGGTTAAGCTTTGTTCGAGATAAAAACGTTTTAATCGAGGCGAGTGGATTGCTGCCTAGCAATCTAAGCTACTTTTACTTAACGAAGAGGACTCCACAAAGAGTAAAACGTTTTTAGCCGAACCCTTCGGGCAGCGTTTGTTGATCATTTTTACTGCATTATCGACTTTTTATGTAGAATAACTACACCACAAAGTCTCTTCTTTGTACAAATGACCAACAATTCGCTGCCAAAACAACCTTGAAAGATCAACAGGCCCTAATCATTACATTCATTTTGCTTTGCGAAGATAACGTGGTTCTGTTGCATTCTTGTTGATAAACTATTGGGTGAGTTTATTATGAAATAAAAGAGTCCTTTTTCTTTCAATCTATTTTCAATTAACAATAGCTTGAGTCTTCATTAAGGCTAGGAATAAATGAAAAATTATAGTGTTTTAGTATTAAGTTGCATGATGTTGTTCAGCGGTGGGATCTGGGCCCATGAGACAAGTCTTAAAGGGGCTGTTGATTGCGATAATCCCATGACCACCATTGAAATTAACGACTGCGCAAAGTTAACAGTTGATGAAGCACAAACAAGGTTAGACAAGTATATAGCTAAAGCTAACGAGAAATATCATGATGATCCAAAGGCTGTTGAAGCACTGCAATTGTCTCAGCGAGACTGGTTGACCTATAGGGAGTCTTATTGCCATGCGATATATCAATTGTGGCGAAATGGCAGTATTAGAGGGGTAATGTATCATGAATGTATGCTGCAGCTTACAGTGCAGCGCACTCATAATATTTGGCAAGATTATTTAACGTTTATGGATTCTTCTGAGCCGTTACTGCCTGAACCACAGTAATGATTGATATCAACTCGTAATGGGCTGGTTAATGTCAATTAATGACGAGAGTGTTAATGTAACCATTTTTGCCCTTATACCTCTTGCGACTCTGCAGATTAATCTTGCCAGCGCTGTTTAATGCTGAGGATACTGGGTAAACATTCTTGGAGTATAACCACTAAGTCAGGATCAAAGTGAATGCCGCTTTGACTGTTAATAAACGCCATGGCTTTGTCTATGCTCCAGGCTTCTTTATAGGGACGTTCATTCGTGAGGGCATCAAATACATCTGCAATTGCCACAATACGCCCCTCAATGGGAATATCTTCACCTTTAAGCCCATGAGGATAGCCGCTTCCATTCCACTTTTCGTGGTGAGTCATTGCCACTACTTTGGCTAATGCAATTAAATCTGAATCTGATTCTCCGAGGATCTCGGCTCCGATTTCGGGGTGTTTTTTCATGATGGCAAATTCTTCATCAGTTAGCTTACCCGGTTTAAGCATGATGCTGTCGGGAATACCAATTTTGCCAATATCGTGCATTGGTGCCGCATGGAGTAAGTTTTCGGCTGCAGAGTTTGATAAACCATAGGCAAGGGCAATGACTCGAGAATAATGACTCATGCGCATCACATGCATTCCGGTTTCATTATCTTTATATTCGGATGCACGCCCTAGGCGTTGAATAACTTGCAAGCGAGTGCGGCGTAAGTCTTCTGCTTGTACCAAAGACAAATGAGTACGAACACGGGCTTTAACTACAGCAGGTGATACGGGTTTGGTTATGTAGTCAACAGCGCCAACATCAAAGCCTTTAGCTTCGTCTACGTCGTCACTTAATGCGGTTACAAAAATAACTGGAACAGCCTTGGTTCGAGGATCGGCTTTAAGTTGTTGACACACTTCAAATCCGGTCATACCTGGCATCATAACATCGAGTAAAATGAGGTCTGGTAACTCGCGCTGAATTAAGCGCAGCGCTTCATCACCGCTTTTGGCAAAAATTAACCGGTACGGCTCCTCAAGCATTTTTTTTAATACTCTGAGGTTAGCGGGTTCATCGTCGACAACAAGAATGCTCTGCTTAAGGTCTTGATTATTATGTATCATAAAAATGGGTCTTCTATGGTGCAGTTAAGTTTAATTCAAGTGCATTTAGTTTGATTATTGCTTGTTCAAATTCGAAGTCGTCTAATGCATGTTGTATGGTGCTACATTGTTGTTTATACACTATTGGGGCTTTGGCTAATAGTGTATAAACATCGGATTCACTGTATTGATTATCTTGTGCGGCAAGACGAATACGATCAATGATTTGCAATAACTCTTCAGTTCCAGCGCTGTCATCCGTCAGTATGTGTTGTTCAACTTGATCGTCTAGTTGGGTAGCAAGATAAGCCGCAACACTCGAAAATGCTTGTTCAATTTTGGGCAGTAACACTAATAGTTCAGTTTGTGATTTTGTCATGGCTAAACGCTCTGCTTCGCTAAATAAACGCGTTAATTGTGTCAGTGCTAAATTACCTGACAAGCCTTTCAAACCATGCAAATGACTGTGAATACTGGGCCAGTTAGCCGCTTCTATTAATGGTTTAATACGTTGACTGTTATCATGTTGTTTAGTTATAAACGCATTGATTTCTTTGATAAAGGTGGGTTTATCTCCCCACATAGCGATGCCTTTTTTCTCATTAACAACTTGATTATATTGAGTATCAACTGCTGTGTTATCGATGTCTAGACTATGTGGCTCAAGCTTAAGGACTAGCGCTATTTCGTGGTTAAGTAATGCCATATCAATCGGTTTGTTAGCAAAACCATCCATACCTGCGTCTAATGCGGCTTTTCTGTCTTCGGACAATACACTGGCAGTTAATGCAATGATAGGCAAATGCGGCAACTGTTCTGCTTGTTCTTGTTCACGGCGAGTTCGCGAGGCTGTGAGTCCGTCCATTATTGGCATTTGCACATCCATCAATACAACATCAATTTTGTCGTTACGCATCCGTAATAGCGCTTGTTTACCATCGCGAGCCGCCATGATCGTGTGACCTTGGCGCTTCATCATAATCGTTAACAGGTCTATATTTTGCTGTATATCATCAACAATCAACATTGTGAGAGGTTTCAGTGTTTGCGTATGAGGCGTGATTGCTGGAACTTGTTTATGCTTGAGTGCAGTTAGCGGCAATGTAAATGCAAAGCAGCTGCCTTTGCCGAACGTACTGCTGGCGGTAATTTTTCCACCCATAAGCTCGACTAATTGTTTGCTAATGGTAGTACCAAGACCTGTACCACCAAAGCGGCGGTTCATACTGGCATCTGCTTGTGCAAAAGCATCAAATACCATAGATAATTGTTCTTCGGTCATGCCAATACCAGTATCGCTTATTGCAAAATCAATATTACCATTTTGCTTTACTGTCACGTTGATATCGATACCGCCATGTGCAGTAAACTTGATGGCATTACCGATAAGGTTGGTAAGCACTTGGCGAATTCGGTCAGGTGCACCATGATAAAGAGGGACAACATCATTAGAGATATTAATGTCTAAATACAAGTCTTTAGAGTTAGCTTGTAACCATAAAGTTGACACTACAGAGTCAATTTCTTCAATTAATGAAAAGTCTCTAAATTCTAACTCAAATTTCCCTTTGTCTAATTTAGCGCTATCGAGAATATCATTCAGTAAATGCAATAATGATTTGGCTGACTGATTAATCGTGCGTAAATGTTTGCGTTGCTCAACGAGTAGCGTGTCGTCGAGTAAAATGTCGCTAAAGCCTATAATGGCGTTCATTGGGGTACGAATTTCGTGGCTCATATTGGCTAAAAATGCTGCTCGAGCAGATGCTGCTTGCTCTGCTTTATTTTTGGCAATCAATAGTGATTGCTCCATTTCTTTGCGCTCAGTGATATCCATTATGAAACCGTCGAGCCACTCGTTTTCTACAACTAAGCCATCAACATGGGTGCCATAACCTAATAACCAGCGGATTTCTCCTTGGGCATTATAGATGCGGTATTCTAATTGAAACACATGATCTGTGATGACATTATTAACAACTTGGTCAATGTCGTCTGGGTGAACATGTTCATGTAAATGGCGCTTTGGCGGCGAGCCGAGATAGTCACTGGCAGGATAGCCCGTGATATCTTCAACGGCATCGCTAATAAATACCATCGGCCAGTCTGTAGCATTTAAACAGCGATAAGCGATACCTGGAATATTGGCAATTAGAGAACGAAACTGCGCTTCGCTTTTAATCAGTGCACGTTGCATTTCAAGACGATTACGTAAATCGCTTATATACATGACAAACAGGGTTTTGCCAGCGATACATGCGTGACCAATTGATACTCTAACTGGAATTGTTATACCGCTGCTATGCAGTGCTTCAACATCGCGGCCAGCGTTAATGGGTGTGGGTTCATTTAAGTAGTTGTTTAAATATGAGTTAAAATCATTGATAAAGTGATCAGGAATAAAACGACGAATATTTTTATGGCATACATCTTCAAGCTGCCAGCCTAAAAGTGATTCTACGGCTTTATTACCGCTTTCAATATAGCCTTCTGCATTAAAGGTAATGATACCGTCAGAGGCAGAACTAATGGTCGCGCGATAACGTGCTTCGCTTAATTTTGCTTGCTGTAACGATGCTTGATATTTCACCAATATATCTACGGCTAATATCAATAACATAATAGATACGGTAATCGTGACAACTGCAATACCGAGATAAGATGACATCATTTCAGTGTTGTCAGAAAATGCAAATTCCGAAGGACGTACAAAACGTGCTGCCGCCATACCTATGTAATGCATACCGGAGATAGCTAAACCCATGACCACTGCAGCAATAGCATTTTTATGTGGTTCGCTTAAGGTAAACCGTCCAAGATTATTCAAGCTAAAGCGGACCCACAAGGCCAAAACAGCCAAGATAACGGTAACAATAATGGATAAGCAGAAATAGAATAAATCGTAACGCAGTAAAGGCGCCATTTCCATGGCCGCTAAGCCGATATAATGCATGGCACCAATGCCTACACTGGTAATAATGCCACCTAATACAAATAGTCTGTGTGTTGGCTTGGGAGCAGACATGACATGTAATGCCATCCAAGATGCAGCAATGCTAGGGATAAAAGATACCGCAGTTAACTTTACATCGTAGCTGACTGGAGTATATAAGCTAAACGCTAACATGCCGACAAAATGCATTGACCATAGGCCACCACCTAAGGCAATACTGCCACAACTAATGAGCAAATATTTTTTATATTGGTTGGGCATTAATGCCGCTTGTGCCGCCAGTTGTAATGCCATAAATGAAGCTAATACTGCAATAGCAATTGAAATAAGGACGACGCTGGGCTGAAAATTTCCTGTTATTAATAGGCTTTCATCAGTTACGGTAAAAAGTGTATGGATTGTATCAAGCATGATAATTAGATGCAGATCACTATTAAGGTAGGTTAGGTGTCGGTATGAGAATAAAAACACCATCAATTTGGTTAATTTTTAACTAAATTTTATACCAAATCAATGTTTAAATGATTTTCTGCCCGTTATAGTGTGATTTTTGTGGTTTCCATCTCTATCTTGTAATTAACTTACGCAATATGTTTCTGTGTTGTTAATTTATGTTGTGTTTTTAAGCTGCTTTATGAACCATGCATATTTCTTTGGTGGTTTACTCTTGCTTATTACTGAACGTAGCGTTTAACGGTTTGTAAAAATCTTAAAGTTGCTTTCACTTTTACTTTGGCGTAGACAATAGATGACATGCATTTGGAGTGTAATATGCTTTTAGTGGCAGGAAAATCGACCCGTTTGGGGTTACATTCTTCAGTCTTCTTTTTGTGCCCTAATGCGTAACTCAAGGTTATTGAGTTCAGAAATTGCTTGTTCAAACTCAAAATCATCTAGGGCATGTTTTATATTGATACAACGTTGCTGGTAGCCTGATGAGGCTGCTTCAATAAGCATGTCTACATCGTGCTCGTGGTATTGATTTTGTTTAGCTGCCAAGCTTACACGAGAAATGATGTCGAGTAATTGAACAGTGCTTAGGTTGTTTTTTTTATTAGAATCATGTTGTTGACTAATATTTATTGTACTCAGATAGTCTGAAACTTGAGACAAGGCCAGAGTAATGCTTGGTAACAAAGCCAGTAGTTCATCGCTTGACTTTGTTATGGCTAAGCGTTCAGCCTCGCTAAATAAACGTGTTAACTGTGTGAGAGCTAAATTGCCTGACAGCCCTTTGAGGCCATGAAAATGGCGGTGTAATGCTGGCCAGTCGGCAACGTTTATTAACTGCTGAATATGCGGGTTATTATCATTTTGTTTGGTCATAAAAATGTTAATTTCGTTAATAAAGGTGGCTTTCTCCCCCCACATAGCGATGCCTTTTTTCTCATTAACAATTTGCTTGTTACTGGTGTCATTTGTGGTGTTATCGGCGGTGACATTATGTTGTTCAAGTTTGAGTACTTGCGCTATTTCGTGGTTAAGTAATGACATATCAATCGGTTTATTGGCAAAGCCATCCATACCTGCATCTAAGGCGGCTTTTTTGTCTTCAGGCAATACGCTGGCGGTTAATGCAATGATAGGCATATGCGGGAGCTGTTGTGTTTGTTCTTGCTCACGACGCGTACGTGAGGCTGTTAGCCCGTCCATTATCGGCATTTGTACGTCCATTAGAACAACATCTATTTTGTCGTTACGCATCCGTAATAGTGCTTGTTTACCATCGCGAGCCGCCATGATCGTGTGACCTTGGCGCTTCATCATAATAGTTAACAGGTCTATATTTTGCTGAATATCATCCACAACCAAAATATTAAGTGGCTTGATGTGGCAAGTTGATAATGGCGTTAATGTAGCTGGGATCTGCTTAGGTGCGTGTAAAGGGAGAGTAAAACTGAAACAACTGCCTTGTCCAAACGTGCTCTTGGCTGTGATATTTCCACCCATTAACTCGACCAATTGCTTACTGATAGTCGTTCCTAGGCCTGTACCACCAAAGCGGCGATTCATGCTGGCATCTGCTTGAGCAAACGCATCAAATACTAAGGCTAACTGTTCTGGTGTCATGCCAATACCGGTGTCGTTAATGGCAAATTCAATGTAACCGTTTGGCATAACAGTTACATCAATACTGACGCCGCCTTCGGCGGTAAATTTAATCGCATTACCTAATAGATTGGTCAACACTTGTCGGATTCGGTCTGGAGCACCGTAGTAAGATACTGCAACGTCGGG
The DNA here is from genome assembly GCF_053850585.1 of Shewanella sp. A22. Lineage (NCBI taxonomy): Bacteria > Pseudomonadati > Pseudomonadota > Gammaproteobacteria > Alteromonadales > Shewanellaceae > Shewanella > Shewanella sp. A22. The sequence goes on along the minus strand of NZ_JBSQBN010000052.1, from coordinate 22,307 downwards.
AGAGACATTAACTTTTAAGAATAACCCTTTAGCGTTAGCTTGCAACCATAGTGTTGATACTACTGAATCAACTTCTTCAATGACTGAAAAATCGCGTAATTCAAGTTCGAACTTGCCTTTGTCTAGCTTGGCGCTATCGAGCACATCGTTTAATAGGTGCAATAAAGATTTAGCAGACTGATTAATCGTGTGTAAATGCTTTTGCTGCTCAGCGGGTAGCGAGTCATCGAGTAAAATGTCGCTAAAACCAATGATAGCGTTCATTGGGGTACGAATTTCATGGCTCATGTTAGCTAAGAACGCAGAACGTGCAGAGGCTGCTTGTTCGGCATTGTTTTTAGCAATCAATAATGATTGCTCCATTTCTTTACGCTCGGTGATGTCCATAATAAAGCCATCGAGCCACTTATCTTGTGCATCAAGGCCATCTACGTGTGTTCCGTAACCCAGCAGCCAGCGAATATCTCCGGCGGCATTATAAATACGGTATTCCAGTTTAAATATTTGCTGGTTGGAGATCTGTTGATCGATGTTGCCAAGATCCTCTGGATGTACATGTTGATGAAAATAACGTCTTGGCACTGTGCCTAAATAATCGCTAGCGGGATAACCAGTGATACTTTCAACAGCATCACTAATAAAAATCATTGGTCTGTTGTCTATGTTTAAACAGCGGTAGGCAATGCCAGGAATATTAGTAATAAGTGAGCGAAACTGAGCTTCACTTTTAATAAGTGCACGCTGCATTTCAATACGATGACGCAAGTCACTTATGTACATTACAAAAAGACTTTTTCTTGCAATGCATGCATGTCCAATCGATACCCTAACAGGAATGCTTGTGCCGTTACTATGCAATGCCTCAACATCACGGCCATCACTCTGTTGTTGCGGTATGTTGTTTGAAAAACGGTTCAAACAGGCGTTAAATTCATCTATAAATGGTGCGGGGATAAAGTCACGAATATTTTTGTGGCATACATCTTCAAGCCGCCAGCCAAGGAGTTTTTCTACAGCTTGGTTGCCACTTTCAATGTGTCCTTTAGCGTTAAAGGTGATGATGCCATCAACGGCTGTACTTATGGTTGCTCGATAGCGTGCTTCACTTAATTGGGCTTGGTGTAATGATGCTTGATATTTGAGCAGCATGTTGACAGCTAAAACCAATAAAATGATTACCACAGTAATAGTTGCAACTGAAATACCTAAATACAGTGACATCATTTGAGGCTGGTTAGAAAACTCAAATCCCGGAGGACGAACAAAGCGGGCTGCCGCCATACCGATGTAATGCATGCCTGAAATAGCACACCCCATCACAATTGCCGCAATGGCATTTTTATGTAAATCACTTAATGTAAAACGACCCAGATGGTTCAAGCTAAAACGTATCCACAGTGCCAAAATGGCTAAAATGACTGCAATGACAATTGATAAGCCAAAATAGAATAGGTCGTATCGTAATAAGGGAGCCATTTCCATTGCGGCCATGCCGACATAGTGCATTGTACCAATTCCCGCGCCAGTCAGAATTCCTCCAACAACAAATTGACTTAGTTTAGGTTTGGTTGTGGATATCACATTTAACGCTACCCAGGATGCGGCAATGCTAGGAATAAACGATAACGCGGTTAAACCGATATCGTAGCTTACTGGAGTGCATAAGCTAAATGCTAACATGCCGATAAAATGCATCGACCATACTCCTCCACCCAGTGCTAAGCTGCCGCAGCTAGTGAGTAAGTATCGTTTGAACTTATTGAATGTTTGTGCCGCTTGTGAAGCCACCTGCAAGGCCATAAACGATGCTAAAACGGCGATAGCAATGGATATGAAAACGACGATAGGCTTAAAATTACCAATAATCAATAGACTTTCATCTGTAACGGTAAAGAGTGCGCGGATTGTCTCAAGCATAATAATTAGATGAATGTCGCTATTAGGGATGAATAAGAATGGTATCGGCGACGAATTAAAAAACGCCAGCGCTTTTAATTTTCAACTAAAGGTTGCACTAGATCAATGTTTAAATAATTTAAATTGGTATTATTAAGGGTTTTGTTGCTTTTTATGGCTTTCTGTGGTGGTTTTACTGTGCTTGTTGTACCAGTGTTAATTAAACTGAGGGTGAGTGTGCTGTGCGCCTTTTTGGGTTTACAGGTAGTCTTAAATATAAGTTGTCGCAATCTCATCTTTGGTAGCCTTTCTTAGTTAACGTACCAGTGCATGGATAATGGCGGTAGAACAACGCAGGAGCAGTTGCCGAGAGCGACTAGGTCTTCAAAAGGCTGCCTCTAATACCTCACTGATAATTTTCACTAAAAGAGCAAGTTCTAATGCGGATTGGTATTATTCCAACAAGTATAAGGTGTTGCTGTAAACATTACTCACCATGCACCTTTAGTCTAATGGAGTGCTTTTTTACTTGTGAGTCAGGCCGTTAATTGGTTAGCTTGAAGGTGAATAACCACTGCAAGGAGGCTTAAATGGTCAAACAACATCAAGTACAACTTCCTCTTACTCAAAGCGAATACCATGGTGCCACTTCAACGACACTTACCGATAAAACCATTGGTCAATATTTTGATGATATTGCAAATACTTACCCAGACAATCTTGCGATAGTTGTTCATCATCAACATATTCGCTGGAACTACCGTCAATATCAGGCAAAGGTTGATGCTCTCGCCACTGGGTTATTAAAGCTTGGTGTCCAACCTGGGGATAGGGTCGGGATTTGGTCTCCTAATAACATTGAATGGTGTTTAACACAATTTGCGACGGCTAAAATTGGTGCAATTATGGTGTGCATCAATCCAGCTTATCGGCCAGAAGAGTTGGAGTACGCATTAAGTAATGTTGGTTGTCGCGCCGTAATTTGTGCAGACAAATTTAAGTCGAGCAATTATCTAGAAATGCTCAATGAGTTATTGCCTGAATTATCCAACAGTAAAATTGGTGAGTTATCTGCGAGTGCATTACCCGAGCTTGAGTTTGTTATTCGTATGGGCACAGACCGCACTCCCGGCATGCTCAATTTTAATGATTTATTGGTTGATGTTACGGCGATAGATAAACATGATTTAGCTTATATAGCTGACTCGTTAAATACACAGGATGCGATTAATATCCAATTTACGTCTGGCACTACGGGCAGTCCAAAAGGGGCGACATTATCACATCATAATATTTTGAATAACGCTTATTTAGTGGCAAATGCCATGGGCTTAACTCCAGCTGACAAATTGTGTATTCCGGTGCCGCTATATCATTGTTTTGGTATGGTATTAGGCAGTTTGAGTAGTATTGTTTATGCATCCGCAGCGGTCTATCCCGGTGACTCATTTGACCCGCTTACCACTTTGCAAGTGGTTGCCGAGGAGCGTTGCACGGCACTACATGGCGTACCGACGATGTTTATTGCTGAATTAGAACACCCCCAATTTAACCAATTTGATCTGAGCTCGTTACGAACCGGTATTATGGCGGGTGCGACGTGTCCCGAGGAAGTCATGCGTCGTGTACAAGATTTAATGTACATGAAAGAAGTATTGATAGGCTACGGTCAAACTGAATGCAGTCCGTTAAATCATATTACTGAAATTGATTCTCCTATAGACAAACAAGTGTTGACTGTTGGCCGTGCATTACCACATACAGAAGTGAAAATTATCAATGAATTTGGCGACGTTGTCGCCATTGGTCAACCTGGTGAAGTGTGCAGCCGTGGTTACTGTATTATGCAAGGTTATTGGAATGATCCGGTCAAAACGGCTGCAACCATCGACAGTGCTGGCTGGTTACATTCTGGTGATATTGGCCAAATGGATGAGCTGGGTTATGTGCAAATTGTTGGGCGCATTAAAGATATGATTATTCGTGGTGGCGAGAATATTTATCCACGCGAAATTGAAGAAAAACTCTATAGTCACAAAGATGTGCAAGATGCGGCGGTCTTTGGAGTGCAAAGTGACAAATATGGCGAGGAGGTATGTGCGTGGATTAAAGTGCGCGCCAATGCTGATATTACCGAAGACGACATTCGTCATTTTTTAACCGAAAAATTTGCCTATTTTAAAGTGCCACGCTACATCAAATTTGTTGAGCAATATCCGATGACCGTTACGGGTAAAATTCAGAAGTTTAAAATGCGTGAATTGATGTATCAGGAATTATATGAAGCAATAAATTAATGTAAACAGGCTATTGAATATGTGACTTTTATCAATGGCTAGGGCCTGTTGATCTTTCAAGATTGTTTTTGCAGCGAATTGTTGGTCATTTGTACAAAGAAGAGACTTTGTGGTGTAGTTATTTTACTTAACAAGTTGATAATGCAGTAAAAATGACCAAAAACGCTGCCCGAAGGGTTCGGCTAAAAACGTTTTACTCTTTGTTGAGTACTCTTTGTTGAGTACTCTTCGTTAAGTAAAAGTAGCTTAGATTGCTAGGCAGCAATCCTCTCGCCTCGATTAAAACGTTTTTATCTCGAACAAAATTTAACCAGCAAAGATCAACAGGCCCTAGTTTGCATCATTGATTGGTAAATTATTTTTCACTACAACGTTATATTTTAATGACGTTGTAGTGAGTTTACTATGACGAATATTGACTGTTTCTTTCAGTTGAAGCGCCTAAATACTTCAGTTCTGTTTATTTAATCGATTTTTCCTTTATTTGAATTTGAGTTTATTCTGGTCAATGTAAGCATTACATTGAGGGTTGCTTATGCATAACTGAGCGTTATCGACTAATTACCTTGTTTTCTGTTGCTATAGCCAATAAAGTGGCGGCCGGAGTGTGCGTAATTCGGCACCGTTAGTATGAAAATAGAAACAACATAGGTAATAGGTTTGCTAGATAATATAAGTTTAATGGTCGATTTTTTTCTTGAAAATAAATTATTATTAACAGTGTTAATCATCATGCTTATCTCAGTGATTAAGCGGTTTATCATTTCAAGTATTCGTGGTGATGTCGCTTTTCTTTCTGATGTGCAGCGCAAATGGATGTCACGTACCAAGAATGGCACCTTTATTTTAATATTGGTTATTTTGTTCATACTTTGGCAATCTGAAGTCAGTAAATTTGCACTGTCCGTTACGGCAATTGCGATTGCTTTAGTGATCGCGTCAAAAGAAATTATTCTTTGCTTTACTGGTTCTATACAGAGGGCTAGCTCACGTTCTTTTGTGATTGGTGATTGGATTGAAGTGGGCAAAATATACGGTGAAGTGATTGAACATAATTTAATGGCTACTGTGATCCAAGAGATCGATCTAGACCACGGCCAATATCATTACACAGGTAAAACAGCTACCTTGCCAAACAGCATGTTTTTTACCTACGCAGTGAAAAACCTTAACTTCATGAAGCGTTATGTGTATCACAATATTACGATTACCGTCGTTCAGTTTGTGAACCTCTATACGCTGTTCCCCACACTCACTCGTCAAATAGAGCAGCATTGTGAAGATTTTATTGAAGTGGCTAAGCGCTACAATAACGTGATAGAAAAACATGCTGGCGTCGATTTACCTGGTAGCGAACCACATCTTCATATCACGAGCGGTGTCAATGGTGAGCAGAATGTTCATATAATGATTTTTTGCCCCACAGAACGCGCCATCGAATTAGAGCAATTAATAAGAGAAGACTTTATGATTGCCTACCACGAAAATTTTAGTTAGCTCAAAAATGGGTGGCAGTGGGTGATATTTTTATAAGTATTAAGTCTTTATTTTGGTGCTTGGACGTAGGTGTTCCTCCTAGTGTGGGCTAGTTAACTCATGTATTCCTCAACTCAGAGTTTAATCAGAGCTGGGTTGAAGTACCTGATATGATGTCTGACGTGAACAATAGATCTAATACCAATCCTATTAAATATGTGATCTTTCAGCGGGAGTTCAAAGAGCTGTAGGCAAGGCAGATGATTGAAGCGAATAGTGATCCTCGGTAACAAGCTCCTGCGTTACTCTACCTCCAGCATCTGACCGCCATGGAGGGTGGGAATGTCTTATTTTTTATGGAAAAAAATAGACTATGCCGTCGTATTTTGAAAGCATCTAACGAAGCATAAAGGACTTTGAAACCCGCCAGAATGGAGTCTCTCAGGTATTCCACTTCTGTGTTAAATCGATTTAAAAGGGAACAACCATTTCTACATCAATGTGCCTTGAATTGAATAACCTGAGAGACTCTGAACTGAGCAGATATTTAATGGGATTGGTATAATAACTCAAATACAAACCATTAGACGGGCTTACGCTGCACTTAGTTGTAGCGCTGACGGACAGTTTAACTGTATTGTTTGTCGCTCTTGGTGGCTTTATTTTGTTAATCATCATCCAGTTTCATTGCTTCTCTTATTTCATCGCTGGTAAATCCTTTTCGAGATAGATATGCAAATGCTTTTGACTTTTCTTTATAATCTAATAAGTTATAGAATTTTTTTGCCAGCTCCATTTTACAGCTTTGATAAAAATCCACTTCATTTGTTAGTATTAATTGATACAAGGTATCTTCAATGTTGCTCACATCAATTAGTCGTTGTTTAAGTTCTTGCTGTATGAGTTTTTTACCTTTGCCTTTTTTAAATAATTTGATGATTTCAGCGGTAAGATTAACATTGTCAGCTTTTACGGCTAATTTACTGCGCAGGGTTTCCTGTTGTGGGTGATGGGATAATGCGTGATCAATTTCTGCGCGAGAAAACCCTTTTGTGGTCATTTGGGAATAAACTTTCTCTTTATTAGTACCATCAAAATTAACATAGCGGCTTAGTAACCTCGATGAAGCCATCTCAAAGGTGTCGATGTTTTGTTCGTCCATTACGCGTTCTATTGCGGTGTCAATTTCTGTTACGGAAATACCGCGCTGTTGTAATTTACGTTTTATTGCGCCGATACCTATCTCGTTATTAAAAGCCTGTTCGCAATAGCGTACAGCAAAATCAAAATCACTTTTTACATAACCACCGTCTATGAGCCTGGTGAGTACAGTATCAATCCATTGTTGATTGTTTGTCTTTCGTTCGAGTTTGGTACGTATTTCATTAATGGTAAAGTCTTGCTGAGCAAGGTGCCAGTAGGCGCTATTAAATACGTTATCAATTGTTTTGGCTTGGCGAAGTGGTGAATGGGACATAAAAATCAATCTTAAATTAACATAACCAAAAGTAGTGTAGCAGCTCCTTTTACAATTAAGTAAGTGCTAGTGTGATTAATGGGTGTGAATAGTCATTAACAGCTAAAAGCCTGTTATCCATCTATAATGTTAATTCCTCCCCATGTAAGGCTTGAGCGTATTAACACCATATCGGCTTGGTTTATCAATTTTTCTCACCAAAATAGTGATGAATTTGAACTATGGTAGTCTTCAGTTCAGGGGGACCATGAACTCGTTACTATCGCTCAAGCCTTGCTACTGTTCAATATACAGCTGTTAACGCTTTGAGTTTTAAGTTATTAAATTTTTTGCCTTTGACAAACATTGCTAGCAATTTATTTAGGTTTTGACTAATATTCCAGCAATAATCGAGAAAGGAGTAATACGATGAAAGTGTGCGACATCATGACCCCCAATCCTGTTTGCATTAGCAATGAAGCAAGCCTTAAGGATGCCCACCAACTCATGCAAACTCGTAATGTACGACACTTGCCAGTTATTTCTGAGAAAAATGGTCAACTCATAGGCATGCTGACGCATAAAAAAATGATTGCCAGTGTATTAACTATGCTTAATAAATATGGGCAAGGGGCCTTAGACAGAAAAGAGCGTTATACCCCCATAGCCGATATTATGGATACACAAGTGCAAAAGTTAGGGATTGATGAGCCGCTTAGCATTGTCGTGCAATATTTTATTGACAATAAACTTGGTTGTTTGCCTGTAGTGGATGAGCAAAACAAAGTGCTTGGTATTGTCACTTCATCTGATTTTGTCAAATTGTGCCAGCGTTTATTGCTGACACAAAAGTAATTTTAGAATAATAAACAGCAAGGGGCGCCTAAGGATTAGGGGGCATTCTTGCTACCCATTTGGGAGCATTATGCAGCAGTTATAATAAGTATATTTTTGAAGTATAAAGCATCAATCATTAATTAGGCCGTTAGCCATGCAAGCGATTAAGGTTATATAATACCAATCTCATTAAATATGTGATCTTTCAGCGGGAGTTCAAAGTGCTGTAGGCAAGGCAGATGATTGAAGTGAATAGTGATTCTCGGTAACAAGCTCCTGCGTTACTCTACCTCCAGCATCTGACCGCCATGGATGGTGGGAATGTGTTATTTTTTATGGAAAAAAATAGACCATGCAGTCGTATTTTGAAAGCATCTAACGAAGCATAAAGGACTTTGAACCCCGCCAGAATGGAGTCTCTCAGGTATTCCATTTCTGTGTTACATCGATTTAAAAGGCAACAACCATTTCTACATCAATGTGCCTTGAATTGAAAAACCTGACAGACTCTGAACTGACCAGATATTTAATGGGATTGGTATAAGTAGCATAACGAATAAGATTTTAAGTATTATGTTTATACTATTCTCTCAAAAATGGAAATATTCTGGAATAGATATACTCACTCGCTACACGAGTGAGCTGATTTATCACCGTTATGGTTTTTTAGCCACAAAAAAGCCTGTAAGCATTTGATGCAAACAGGCTTTTTTATTTTTAATTTGGTCGGTATGAGAGGATTCGAACCTCCGACCCCTGACACCCCATGACAGTGCGCTACCGGGCTGCGCTACATACCGAATTTTATTAATGTTTCACAATACAGATACTTTAATCACATCTGTGAAATACCTCTTAGTTAGCCATAAGGCTTTGGGGTAGCTAAGAGGATATGCACTTTATCAACTGTAATTAGCGAGTGCAAGCAGTTAGTTATTAGCTGTTTATCAACTGATTATAAACTATCCGTTTACGGAAATGCTTATTTCGTCAGAGTTGCATATTTCTATATGTTTACACATGGTGGAACCGTTCAAACAATAATCATCCTATTGATTGTATAGTCTACGACCTTCACGCATGACTTGGATCAACTCTGGAGCGCTCATTTTTTTATCTAAGCGCTTTTTATAGTCTAAATCGTAAATACGGTATTTACCGAAACGATCTAGTACTGTTATTTCTGATTTTTGGTAAATAGCAAAGCGACGGCTGTCACCTATGTATACCCATGTTTCATTGTTAGGTTCTAACAAGCTGCGGCCTGAGCTGTAGTCTGTACTTGGATTGGTGCAACCTAACACGTGGCTCAGTAAGGTGGGTGCAATGCCATAATGGCTGGTGCGGTAGTTCACTTTATTTCCTTGGCTTTCTGGCCAATGAATAATGAGCGGAACTTTGACATTGCCTGGTGATAGGTCGCTACGTGCGTCACTGGTGTTACTGGTAAAAACTTGGCCGTAAGTGCCGGTGATCAGTACGACGGTATCATCACTAACATTACTGAGTAAGTTTGCCAGTTGATGATCAATAAAGTTTAGCGATTGACGATATTGGTTAAACAGTACTTTTTGCGCGGGTTTTAATATCATCTGCGGTTTAATCGTTTGTACACCTAAAAAGCCGACAGGGGTGTCGTAGTCTTTAGGCGCGGTAAGATTAACTAAGGCAAACCAAGGTTGTGTTTGCTTTGGTTGCCACGCATTTACTGCGTTTATGGTATTGATATCTGCATCGGCGCTGCCATTGTTGCCTTCACTAATATGAATGTTGATACCGTTAAACATCGCACTATTAGCGATATAGCTATCATTGTTAGGGGCAAACATAGCCAATTGATAACCTTGTTGTGCAAGGATGTTGGTTAGCATTGGGCTGGTGCTATCAAACTCTTTGCGATCGCTGTAATTACCTTGTAAACCATACATAAGGGTAAACATACTGGTATCAAAATCTGTACCGCCAGCATAATGATTCATAAAACGCTGATTGTTAATCCGGTACTGGCTTAAAAATGGCATTGTGACATTATCAACCATGTCTGCGCGCAAACTGTCTATGGAAATGACCATAATATTTGGCTGGCTGTCGGCTGTACATTGCATTGGGTTGATAGGGTAACTGAGTTTACGCGATTTAGCGCTACGTGATTCGGTAGACTGCATACTACTGTCTATGCCGTGATTTTCCATAAATGAGCGGGCCGTTGCTGGATATGATACAGGATAAGCATCGTCAAAACGGGTTACTTCAGTCATGTTGGTCGCGTCAGCCCAAATATGAAATAAGTGGCTACTAACAAAACAGATACCGACAAACAGTACTACTTTATTGCCCCATTGTTTTTTCTGAATTTTTTCGATGCGTTTCCACAAAAAGTTGGCCGCTGTTAATTCAATTATGACAATGACAATCGGGGTGACAATGTATGACGTACTGTGCAGCAAGGCGTTAAGATCTTGCCAAGCTAGGTCGAAGGCGAAAGGACTTAAATGGATACCGTAGTCGTCATAAATAATGGTGTCATACAGTAGGGTGTATAATCCGAGTGAGGCGATAAATGCGGCAAAGCCACGTAAAATTTTAGAATAAGGAAGCAGTAAGGTAATCGGGAAGATAAAAACTAAGTAACCAATAAAAGCCAAGAAGGTAAAATGGCCAATGGTGCTAATGGTAAGGTATGCCCAACCGATCACGGTTTCAGGGTAGCCTACACTGCCAATATATCGAGCGCCAATTAGCATCGCTAATATGCCATTAAAGAAGGCAAACCAGTGACCCCAATTAACTAAGCGTGACACTTTATCACGCGTCATTTGCTGCTTTTTGCGCTCGATCATGTTAACTCGTATTCCTACGTTATTATCACAGACTATTTCAGTGTAACTGATTGTTAGCGCTGGTGATAAATTTTATTTTACCGATTATTTTATCGACTGTGTTAATGCTTTGGCAAATTGCTCTGCGACCTGTTGGCGAGATTCATTTGGGACTTTTTTGTCGAGTAAATGAGTCACGCAGTTGCCTAACACCATTAAGCTTAAATCGGTTGGAGCTTGGTGCTTAGCCAGTACAGCAAGCAGCTCGCTGATAAGTGCTTCAACTTGGGTGTTTGTGTATTTCGATTGAATTGCCATAGTCAGAAAACGTCAATAAAGAATGAATTAGCTGCACATAATAACGGATTTGATGATTAATCGCCTCAAGTTTTATTGGGTCTATGCGAGGAATATTGTAAACCCTTGTTCGATTTATACGGTCGGTCTGATATCATTCTTTTAAAATTATCATCTGTGACCGACTAGGATTAACGAGGCTTATGAGTATTAGTATTGAACAAGCAATTATTCACGAGATTTCTCAAGATGGCCAAGGGCAAATGCACTGCCGTTTGCGCCCGCAACCATTATTGAATACTCACGCTGTTGAAACCATGTTGGAAGAGTTACACCAGACTTATTCTGGCAAAGCGGGTAAGGGCTTTGGTTTTTTTGGCACCCATGGTGATGATGGCGATGCTAATGATGCATTTTCTAACGCACTGACGGGTTACCGCAGTGGTGATTTAGGGTTTGTTGAGTTTACAGGTCAAGCGAGCCAACTATTACAACAAGAATTAGCTAAGTATGATTTTAGTCAAGGTGGCTTTTTGTTGATGTCTTGCTATACCAGCATGACCAGCGATTATTTATTTGTGGCGTTATTAAATGCCAAGTCATCGATGACGGTGTTAGATGATATGGAGTTGTCGCAAAACAACCATTTAGATTTAAACAACATTCAATTAGCGGCACGCATTGATTTAACCGAGTGGCAAGCTGACAAGAGTTCACGTAAGTATATTTCGTTTATTCGTGGTCGTGCTGGCCGTAAAGTGGCTGACTTCTTTTTAGATTTTATGGGTTGTGTTGAAGGTGTTAATACTAAAGCGCAAAATAAAACCTTGATCCATGCGGTTGAAGATTTTGTGGCAGGCAGTGAATTAACCAAAGATGAACGTCAAGAATGTCGTAATAAAGTATTTGAGTATTGTTCTGAGCGCGCCGATTTAGGCGATGTAATTGAAGTTAAAGATTTAGCCGATGAGTTAGCCGACTCTGGAATGGATTCTTTTTACGATTTTGCTTGTGGTGGCAGTTACGAGTTGGACGATGAGTTTCCAGCTGATAAAGCCAGCTTACGAAGCCTGAAGAAGTTTTCTGGCACAGGTGGTGGTGTCACGTTGAGCTTTGATGGCGGCCATTTAGGCGAACGCGTTATTTATGATCCTATCTCCGACACAATTTTAATTAAGGGTGTGCCAGCTAACTTGAAAGATCAATTAGATCGTCGCTTAAAAGGCGAATAACCACGGTGTCGTGTTGATGTTTATTGTGTTAAATAAGCGTCCGAAAAGGGCGCTTTTTTGTGATTGTTGACACCAATTTAGCGGTTACTGGTACGATTTTTAACTGTGTTACGGTTTTTTGCTTTTCATTAAGGTTTAGTTGAGTAAACTAGCGCCACTTTTTGAGCATTTTTGTTTGTTATGCCTGTGATGGTTTAACACACTTTGGGGGAGCGATGATCACTGCATACGCCTATCAAAATAGAGAATTAGTCACCACAGAGTTAAGTGTGGGCGATAAAGTGCCAGAATCGACTTTATGGTTGGACTTATTAAGACCCGACGATGAAGAGCGAGAATGGCTGAGTTTATTTTCTGCTGAAGAAGTGCCCGACGAAGAAGATATTAAAGAAATCGAGGCATCCGCCCGTTTTTATCAAAACCAAGACGGTTTACACATTAACTCGTTGTTTCCACAACGTGTGAGCTCAGATGTTCGTGCGGTAAACGTGTCGTTTAACTTACGTGCGCGCTTTTTATTGACCATTCGAGAAGAAGACGTAGGGCTGATCCGTTTGTTGCGTAACTATTTACGTTTAGGGCGATTAGATATCACGACTCCACAAGGTCTACTATTAGAATTGTTTAACCTAAAAGTAGATTATCTGTCTGACTTAATTGAAGATGTTTACAGCGTATTAGAAAATGTCGGCGAACAAGTGTTTAACGATGAAGAGCTGGATGATGTATTTAAGCTGATCACATTACAAGAAGATTCTAACGGTAAAATCCGCTTAAGTTTGTTGGATACTCAGCGTTCACTACGATATATGCAACGCTATTATCGCGACAGTTTGTCGGACGAGAATTTAAAAGATATTCGTGAGATGTTGTCGGATATTGAATCTTTGATGCCACATAGCCAATTTATTTTCGACAAATTACAATTTTTGTTGGATGCAGCGATGGGCTTCAGTGGGTTACAACAGAACAAAATTATTAAAATATTTTCGGTATCTGCTGTGGTATTTTTACCTCCCACATTGATTGCTAGCAGTTATGGAATGAATTTCCATATAATGCCTGAACTGGATTGGCGATTTGGCTATCCTATGGCGGTGGCCTTAATGTTAGCCAGTGCGGCTGGAACGTACTTTTTCTTTAAACGTAAAGGTTGGCTGTAAGACTATTCAATGTTTATCAACAAGCCATCTGCTATCAACTAGTGGCTTGTTGGTTGTTACTGCTTAACTCTGATTAAGTTTGACCAATCGCAAAACTGATTTTCTCTCGTGGGTTGAGATAAGCATGAATTTTTTCGGGTAAAGCTGCTGCTGGTAAGCTGCGAACAATGGTCATGTTTTCATCCTGAAGACTAATGATTGGAGCTAAGTCTTTTGGTACCAGTTGGTCATAAACCACAATGTTGGGGGACAATAGTTCTTGTAAATTCACTGACATGACCATGGCAAATTGACCACTAGACAGCTCAATAATGCTCCCTGGTGGATAAATCCCTAGCATTTTTATTAGTTTACTAATGTATTCTGAGTTCAGTTTTGATTTATAATTTTTGTACAATAAGCCTAAGGCAACACTTGGGGGCTTACCTTTTAGTTGGCGGGTCCCATTACATAAATTATCGTATTCATTTACCACAGCAATAAGCTGCGACAGTTTATCTAGCTTGTCTGCTTTCAGCCCTTGGGGGTAGCCGCTACCATCTAAAAATTCATGGTGATTTGCAATTAATGGTTTGGCTTCTTCAGGAAAGCTGTCAGCTAATTTTAAGAAGTTAATACTCATTAATGGATGTTGCTTGATAAAATTTTCTTCTGGTGTGGTTAATACCCCGCGTTTATTGAGAATACTACCTGGGACTTTTAATTTACCAATATCGTGAAACAAAGCCCCCAAACCAATCGTTTCTACCTCGTTACGGTTCCAGCCGAGTTCTTTAGCCATTAACATGCACATCATTGCGACGTTGAGAGAGTGATGATAGATGTGCTCATCTTCTTTTGCATCTCCCATAAGGTGTAGTGCTAAATTGTCATTATTGAGCAACATGTTGGTAATGTTGTTAATAAGATCTTTTGCTTCACTCACAGCATTGATAGGGCGACTGCTGATTTTTGATACCATTGAACGCATCATTGATACCGAGCGAATAAATTGTTGTTCTGTTTTTTTTAAGTTTCGTTTGAGTTTTTGTTGTTCATCAATTTTAGCCGACTTTTGAACAAGCATATTTTCTTTTAGCGTGGCAAGGGTTTGCTCATCTGTTTTAGTGGATGTTAGGTTCTCAGAGGTAGTGGGTTCGATGTCGCTTTTATCAGGGTCAAAGAAAACATCTTTTATGCCTAAACCTCTTATCAGTTCAATTTGAGCGGCGTCTTTGATTTTAAAGCTGCTAAACATAAATGGGTGGTCTTTCCATGAAACCGGCAAGCGGATAAATGTACCTACTTCAAGTTGTTCTACTGATATTTTTTGGTTTTTTTTCATAGTTAATGGGTAATTATTTTAAAGTACAACTTGCACTGTAAGCATAATAACAATTCTATTAATTATTTGATTGTTCACATAACGAATGGAATTGGTATAACCCTTTACAGCCTCTTTAATTGCGTGGCAGCATACTACTATAATTTTATAAATAATAGTTACCTTACAATGGATTTTATTGAAGTATACCCTAATGCGATTAGTGATGACTTATGTGACCGCTTAATTGCTGCATTTAATGCACATCCTAGTGTTGCACCTGGTCAAACAGGTTTTGGTGTGGATACCGAAAAAAAACGTAGTCGTGATTTAATGTTAGATGCTTTTGATGATTTAGCCGAATTAAAAAATGAATTACTCAGTGTAACATTAACGCATGTTACTGATTATTTAACTCAGTATTCATTATGCCTCATGGGCGCAGTGTCAGTGCAGGTGGCCGATCAAAATGGTCAACCTCAGACCTTAACACCCACTAATTTCGATAAATTAGGTCGGCCAAGAGCGACTGCACTAACTCAGTATTTGTATCGCAGTGGTACAATTAACGTGCAACACTATCAGCAAGGTGTGGGGGGATACCCTCATTGGCATTCAGAACAGTTCCCACAAAATGGCCACAATGAAGCTTTGCATCGTGTAGCGTTATATATGTTTTATTTGAATGATGTGAAAGAGGGGGGGGAAACTGAGTTTTATTATCAACAGCGTAAAATAAGCCCTAAAAAAGGGACTATGGTAATTGCACCTGCCAGCTTTACCCACAGTCATCGTGGTAATATACCCATTAGCAACGATAAGTATATTGCTACCTCGTGGATTATGTTTAATCGCGCTGAGCAGCTTTATGCGCCGTTAAGTGAGTGATTACTCTAGAGCTACATTTGTTATTGCATGATTGTTACTTGTCTTTATGTATTGACGGAAGTTGAATAACAAATGCTGCGCCACCGAGTTTACTGGTATTAATGGTCATTTTACCGCCATAACTGCTAACAAGCTCATGACATACTGCTAGACCAATTCCTTGGCCGGTTGATTGTGTGTCGGCTCTTATTCCTCGTTGAATTATTTTTTGTTTAACGGCCTCATCGACGCCTAGGCCATCATCTTCTACGCTGAGCCGGATGGTATTAGTGTTAAGCTCATGAGCGCTGACCAATACTTTATTTGTACATAAACGAAAAGCATTTTCCATTAAATTGCCTAGCAACTCCATGATATCGCCCTTACTAAGTGGTAATAACAATGCTGGAGGTACGTTTAGGGTGAATATGATGTGTTTGTCGTGGTAAATTTTATCGAGCATTTGCGCCAGTTGTTGGGCTATTGGTGCTACAGTCGTTTGCTGCCGGCGGATCCCTTGTTGGCCTAACATGGCGCGTTTGAGTTGATATTGAACGAGATGGTCCATGTCGTTTATTTGTTCTAATATTTTTTGATGTTGTTGTTGGCTATCTAATGAATCGTCGTCAATGATGGCTATACTGGCTGCAAGACGTGTTTTTAAGCTATGAGCCAGATCATTTATGGCATTTTGGTAACGAGTTTGACGTTGATCTGTTTGGTGCATCAGATGATTTAACGCCGTTACTATGCCTTGGAGCTCAACAGGATAGTCTTGTGATAGGCTGTTTTTAGTACCTTGTTGTAATTGGTTTAACTCTTGTTTTAACTGGCTTAAGGGCCTCATTCCCCAATAGGCTGCACTTATCAATAATAATAGTGCGACGGCCATCACCATTGCTAATCTGAAATATGTTAGTCGGTTAAATTGGTTCAACTCATGTTTTAATGCTGCTGCGTCTTTTAAAATCAATAAATGATACATTTCTGCGTCAACATCAATGGTTAGCAAGTAAGCAAAGTAGCTTTGGCTACCGCTAAAATTGAGGTAAAACGGCGGTAAATCATCTTTGATCTCTACATATTGCTCGCAAATATTATTCAACATTAAGCTTATTGCATAGTCAGATCGCCATAAGGTGTTATAGCGGCTGTTACAAGTGGCCATAATGTACTGCGTTTCAACGTCATCTCCTTCACGGGCTTGGGTGATGGGGATTAAATTGTTCTCGCGAAATTCGGCAGCAATAATGGGTAATTGGGCGATTAAGGCGCTGGTGGTTTGGTTATAGCGGTTTTGAGCATGTAGTAAGGTAATTAACCAAGCAAGACCAAGCCCTACTAACGCAATAATGGTTAATGAGGTTAGGAACATTCTGGTGAGTAGGCGCTTTTTAGGCCGATATATTAGTCGCATGGGTGATTAAATTTATATCCTTGGCCACGAAGAGTTACTATTGGCTCTGCTATTCCGCCTTGGGCCAACTTTTTTCTTAACCGACTTATCATGACTTCGATAGTATTCGGATCACCTTCTTTGTCTGCATAGACCACATCGAGTAAACGTTGTTTAGCGATAACTTCATGACAATGACGCATTAAGTATTCTAATATCTGGTATTCAAAAGCGGTGACATCTAGGGGGCTTTTGTTAAGTGTGACCTGTTTGGCGGCTAGATCAAGTTGCAGCGTGCCACTTGTAATCATCGGTCGGGTAAAGCCACTGCTGCGACGAACAAGTGCGTCAAGTCTGGCGATGAGTTCTTCTTTTTGAAAAGGTTTGATTAAGTAATCGTCTGCCCCAGCATTGAGACCTTCGACTTTATCTTGCCAGGTTAATCTTGCTGTTAAAACAAGAATAGGCATTTTTATTTGTGCATTTCGTAGCGCCGTGATTAAGCTTATCCCATCTTGGTCGGGCAGGCCTAAATCGACAATGGCAGCGTCGATGGGGTAATTAGTCGCTTGATAAAACCCTTCTTTAGCGGTCATCGCGACTTGTACTTGATTACCTTGGGCTGATAATTGAACTTGTAAGTGATGCGACAAAATAGGGTCATCTTCAATTACCAATATTCGCATAATTCATCCTTGTTAAGCCGTGACCATCTAATATCAATCTCATTAAATATCTGGTCAGTTCAGAGTCTCTCAGGTTTTTCAATTCAAGGCACATTGATGTAGAAATGGTTGTTGCCTTTTAAATCGATGTAACACAGAAGTGGAATACCTGAGAGACGCCATTCTGGCGGGTTTCAAAGTCCTTTATGCTTCGTTAGATGCTTTCAAAATAGAATCACTATTCGCTTCAATCATCTGCCTTGCCTACAGCACTTTGAACTCCCGCTGAAAGATCACATATTTAATAGGATTGATATTAAATGATAGTTAACATGTGCTAATTGATAGTACCTGATAAGTTGGAGTGGTTGAAGAATAGGTAAACGAATTAGTGGAATATAAATTGATGTTTACAATTGAAACGGCGTTAAGCTTAGTTTTTAGCTCCTAGGTTAACATCGTGTTAGCTAATCGAGTATCAGGTACGTTAGAATAGCGATATAGACCAACTACTCCTAAGATTGAGATGAAACTAACACATATATTATTCGCGAGCTTATTAAGTTTGTTTTCGACGTTTGCATTTAGTGCCACTTTTACGTTCACCGCGATACCTGATGAAGATGAAAGCCAACTCCGCACTCGCTTTGATAAGGTTGCAGTTTATTTATCGGAGCAATTGGGTGTGGAAGTGAAGTATATCCCAGTAAAGTCATACTCTGCTGCAGTAACGGCATTTCGTAACAACCAAGTACAGCTAGCATGGTTTGGGGGTTTATCTGGAGTACAGGCGCGTCGTTTAGTGCCCGGTTCAGAAGCCATAGCACAAGGTTTTGAAGACCAATTTTTTAAAAGTTATTTGATTGCCCATCATTCTACAGGCCTTGTGCCATCTGAAAATTTTCCTTCACTTGACCATTATACCTTTACGTTTGGTTCTAAAGATTCGACCTCAGGCCGTTTGATGCCGCAGTATTTTATTGAAAAAAATACAGGCAAGCCAATTGAGAACATTGTTAAACGCATTGGTTTTTCTGGTGACCATAGCCGTACCATTAGCCAAGTTGAAGCTGGCGTTTATCAAGTTGGCGCAGTGAATTATAAAGTATGGGACACCGCTGTCGAAAAAGGTGAGGTGGATACCAACAAGGTAAAAGTGATTTGGCAAAGCCCGACTTATCCTGATTATCAATGGACCGTTCATTCTGGCGTAGATAATGATTTTGGTACTGGCTTTAAAGATAAGCTAACTAAAACGTTAATTGGCATGACTGATAAGGATTTATTGGCGAGTTTTCCACGTGAATCTTTTGTGCCTGCCCAAAATAGTGATTATGAACCGATTGAGCGAGTGGCTAAAGCCATTGGAATGATCGATTAATGTTGTCGCTGGTTGATGTTGATTTAGGTTATAAGCAACAGATTATATTACCTAAAATTAATTTGTCATTGAATGCTAATGAGCATGTGGCTATTTTAGGTCCTTCTGGCGCGGGTAAAACCACGCTATTGCATCATTTGTATCAACAATTGTCTCAACAAACGTGTTTGTGCTCTCAAGCCCAAGGACTAGTCGATAACCTGTCTATTTATCATAATGTGTTTATTGGTGGGTTAGCGCGCTATTCTCGTTGGTACAACTTGGCTAATTTATTGCTTCCGTTTAATAAGCCGCAACAGCAAATCGCTGCTATTTGCCAGCAACTTGAACTCACAGTGCCTTTGCAACAGAAAGTCAGCGAGTTGTCCGGTGGTCAACGTCAACGTGTGGCATTAGCCAGAGCGTTATTTCAACAACAGTCTGTGTTTATGGGTGACGAGCCTTTTTCTGCCTTAGATCCGCTAATGGGGTTACGGTTGTTAAATTTGATTAAGCAAACACATCGGAGTGTAATTTGTGTTTTGCATGATGCCGAACTGGCGTTAGCACACTTTGACCGAGTTATTGTCATTAGCGATGGCAAAGTGGCCTTAGATGATCATGCCGACCAATTAACTCTGACTCATTTGTCGCAACATTATGTATTAGCTGATATTGCAAATAATGCAGTCATTTAGATATGAACCTATTGATGTGACGGATTATAGTGTTAGTTACTCACCTTTCCTTATTCCATTGTTATCCTTCTTATTATGCCTAAAACCATGACCTTTGGTGGGTTCTCTTTTGTGGGCCACTGGCAGAAAATCACCCTGTTACTTTTACTGATCGTATCCGTATGTTGGTTTTTTGCTGATACCGAAGTGATTGCTCTCGAGCCTTGGATGGAACTAAGGCGAATGGGACTGGGATTTATTCATCCTGATTTTTTCGCGACAGAGTATTTGCTTGACGCCTTGTGGCAAACCATTAGTTTTGCATTGCTTGGGATTACTTTTGGGTTGCTATTAGGCTTTCCATTAGCACTGTGGTATCAGCATCCGTTGATTGCGGCAATGTGTGCGTTTATTCGTGCCATCCATGAGATATTTTGGGCGTTAATATTTTTACAAATATTTGGTTTATCTGCTATCACAGGTGTTCTCGCCATCGCCCTTCCATACGCTGCCACATTTGCCCGAGTATTTGCAGATATATTACAACAAGCACCGCTGCATACCTTGTTTTCATTGCCCAAGGGCACTGATAGATTCTCGGCATTTATGTATGGCCGCTGGATGCATATGTATCCGCAGATTGTCGATTATATTCGTTATCGTTTTGAGTGTGCGCTTCGTAGTAGTGCGGTGTTGGGATTTATTGGTATGCCGACATTAGGCTTTTATTTAGAGTCGGCTTTTCGCCAAGGTCATTATGAGCAAGGTGGCGCGTTACTCATCTTATTTGTGCTATTAATTGGTAGTATTCGTTTTTGGGCTAAACCGATAATGTTGTGGTTATATTTACCGTTAGCAGTGTACTTTTTGCCGTCTATTCCATCTATTGACGGGCAACTTATTTGGCGTTTTATCAGTGTTGATATTTTTCCGCCTATGCTTCAAGGACATCCATTATCTACTTGGTTTGAAATTGATAATTTGTCCAAGTTATTTGACTGGAGTTATGCATTAATTAGCCAACAGGTTTTTCCAGGGATGATTGCAACCTTAGTGTTAGCTTTTTGTGCTTTGGGCTTAACACATGTGTTCACGTTAGTGTTGTTGCCTTTTAATACTCGCCTGATGATGCCAAAAGTGGTTATTTTGATTATGCGAGTTGTGAATTTAATATTACGTTCATTGCCAGAATATTTATTGGCCTTTGTATTTATGATGTTATTGGGGCCTTCCATGTTGCCTGCTATTATCGCATTAGCATTACATAATAGCGGTCTAATGGTATTTTTAATGGCTCGTCATGCAGACAGCGTTAATGTACCACTGACGTATAAGCCAAAAATTGCACACTACAGTTATCTGGTTATGCCGGTCATTTATCCACACTTTATGGGATTGTTGTTTTACCGTTTTGAAGTGATTATCCGTGAAACTGCCATTTTAGGTATGCTTGGAGTCATGACATTAGGGTTTTATGTGGACAGTAATTTTTCTGAAATTCGCTTTAGTGGGGCTTTATTACTATTAGTTTTCACTGCAGGGTTAAATGTTGTGGTGGATTATTTTGCTCGTCGTTTATTGCGTAATCCCCGTAACCGCTTGCAAGCCTGTTAGTTTTTTTATTAACATTTCGGTTGCTTATGGTTCTTTTTCCGTTCGACCTTGTTCGCACTTGTATAGCTAAAATGGCAAACTTAGAATTGACTGAGAATGTGCTCAATAACATTACTGGCAATGGTGAGTGCTACAGCAATAAAGATAATCCCTACCAGTAAATCAATGATGGTATTGGCTGCAAGTAATTTCTGTTGTATCTGAGGCTTTGATAAGATAAGCGCCAGCAAACCAAACCAAATTAACGATAAAACAAATAATAATACTGCTGCAGCAATTTTAGTTGAATAATTTACCTGTGGAGTAATCAATACTGAAAACAGTGTGATAAAAAATATCAGTGCTTTTGGGTTGAGTAAGTTGGTATATAAACCCACTTTAAAGCCTTTGATTGAGGATATTGCCCCTGCTTGTGGTGATGTCTGTTGAGTCGATGTCATGTTTGAAGTACAACGCTTATTGATCAGGTTAGTTGTTGCTGATTTGAGTGCACCATACCCCATCCAAGCCAAGTAACTACTGCCAATCAGTTGAACTGCCATAAAAGCAATGTGGGACTGTTGGATCATTACACTGATCCCCATCAAAGATAGTAAGGTGTGAACCAAAATGGCGACGGCAATACCTAAAGCGCAATAAAGTGCAGTTAACCGTGTTTGCTGTGTCGCCATTTTTACGATAATAGCAAAGTCTGGTCCAGGGCTCATTAATGCGACCATGTGAATAACCGCGAGACCTGCCAATAACGTCATGTCCATATTTAATCCATTTTTATCCGTTTAACTGGCGAAATTGTGTGGCTATATGTGTGAGAGCTTATATTACACCAATCTCATTAAATATCTGGTCAGTTCAGAGTCACTCAGGTTTTTCAATTCAAGGCACATTGATGTAGAAATGGTTGTTGCCTTTTAAATCGATGTAACACAGAAGTGGAATACCTGAGAGACTC
>NZ_JBSQBN010000051.1:0-29777 GCF_053850585.1 Shewanella sp. A22 | reverse complement strand
GACCGCCATGGATGGTGGGAATGTCTTATTTTTTATGGAAAAAAATAGACCATGCCGTCGTATTTTGAAAGCATCTAACGAAGCATAAAGGACTTTGAAACCCGCCAGAATGGAGTCTCTCAGGTATGCCACTTCTGTGTTACATCGATTTAAAAGGGAACACCATTTCTACATCAATGTGCCTTGAATTGAAAAACCTGAGAGACTCTGAACTGACCAGATATTTAATGAGATTGGTATAAGTATGGAATTGCTATCACAATATTGATGAATCCTGTTAATAAAAAAGCCCCGACAAAGTCAGGGCAATTTGTATTAACAATTAGCATCTATGGTTAAAAACGGATCATAGTGCTTCAAAATCATTCACGTTAATAGCGGCTAAACGTAGTTCATCAGCTTTTACCAATTGTTTATGTTCAGCCTCATTGATAATGTCTTTTTCTAACGCAACATCGAATAACTCGATCATTGGAAGTTTAGATTTTATATGTCCGCTACGTTGTGCTTTCTTCAGTTTCTTATATAAATCTTTTGCTGCGTATTTAGCTAAAAATGCATTTTCAACTTCCGCAATACCACTAGTATCACCCTCAAACTCACCACACAAGAAAGTAATACGGTCACGTGCAGGTCCAGGTTTCAACATACCTTTGACAACATCGACGGCTGATTTATCACTTGGAGCATTGAAGTAATTACCTAATGGGAAGATCAATACACGTAATAAAACAGCGGCAATTTTACTTGGGAAGTTACGAATAGCATCTTCAAGCGCCTTAGCGGCCAGGTGTAAACGCTCTGTCATCGCATAATGGACCGCAGGTAAATCATCTTGCTGACGGCCATTATCTTCAAACAGTTTTAATGTTGCAGATGCAAGATAGAGCTGACTTAATACATCGCCCATACGAGCGGAAATCATTTCCTTACGTTTGAGGTCGCCTCCCATGATCAACATCGACAAGTCTGTCATGATTGCTAATGCTGACGAAATACGAGTCATATCACGATAATATTGTTGTGTCGGGCCACTTACCGGGGCACTGGCAAAGCGGCTGCCGGTTAACGCACAACCAAATGAACGCAAAGCATTACTTATTGCATAACCAATATGTCCGAGCAACAGCGAATCAAAACGGTCTAGAGCAGATGTTTCATCTTCCATTGCAGCGGCTTCCATTTCAGCCAAAACATACGGATGACAACGGGTTGCACCTTGACCAAAAATCATCAATGAACGGGTAAGAATATTGGCACCTTCTACTGTAATTGAGATCGGATTTGCCATAAACGCATGACCTAAATAGTTTTTAGGGCCTAATTGAATTCCTTTACCAGATTGAATATCCATTGCATCTTCAAGCACGTCACGACCGAGTTCTGTCATGTGGTATTTAGCAATAGCGGTAACAACTGAAGGCTTCACTTTCAAGTCGATGCCTTGTGTTGTTAAACGGCGTGCTGCTTCAAGCTGATAAGTATTGGCAATAATACGGGCCATGGCTTCTTGCACACCTTCGAAATGACCAATAGACATGCCAAACTGTTGGCGAACATAACTATAAGCCGTCGTTGTTTTTGTCGATACATGCCCAGATGCTGTAGCAAGTGCAGGTAATGAAATACCTCGACCAGCAGATAAACATTCAACCAGCATACGCCAGCCTTTACCCGCAAATTGAGGGCCACCAATAATCCAATCTAATGGTATGAATACATCTTCACCGCTTGTAGTCCCGTTCATAAATGCCATCATTAATGGATTATGCCGACGACCAATCTCAACACCTTCATGGTCGGTTGGGATTAACGCACAGGTAATACCAAGATTTTTTACATCACCCAAGAGACCATCTGGGTCACGCATTTGGAACGCAAGCCCTAGTACTGTCGCCACAGGTGCTAATGTAATATAACGTTTATTCCAGGTTAGGCTTAACCCTAATGTCTCTTCTCCTTCAAACTCACGACGACAAACAATACCCATATCTGGAATAGCACCAGCATCGCTGCCAGCTTCAGGGCCTGTTAATGCAAAACATGGAATATCTTTACCGACCGCTAATGAGGGTAACCAACGCTCTTTTTGTTCTTGAGTACCATAATGGGTTAATAATTCACCAGGGCCTAAAGAGTTTGGCACCATAACTGTCACCGCCGCACTCACACTACGAGTGGCAATTTTTGCTACGATAGTTGAGTTTGCATAAGCGGAAAACTCACGTCCACCGTATTTTTTAGGAATAATTAAAGCAAAGAAACCTTCATCTTTAAAATATTGCCATAATTCTGGTGGCAAATCTTTACGATTATGAACAATATCAAAATCGTCAATCATGGTTAATGCCGTTTGAACTTGGTTATTAATAAAGTCCTGTTCTTCAGCCGTTAATGTTGGCTTACCGTAACCGTGCAAGGTATTCCAAT
Source organism: Shewanella sp. A22 (assembly GCF_053850585.1). Lineage (NCBI taxonomy): Bacteria > Pseudomonadati > Pseudomonadota > Gammaproteobacteria > Alteromonadales > Shewanellaceae > Shewanella > Shewanella sp. A22. Next base: position 27,347 of record NZ_JBSQBN010000051.1, on the reverse strand, counting down.
TGGGTTTACCACGAAATAACTCACCTTCCCACCAAACATCACCCGCTTCCATGGCTTCTTTCTCGGTACTCGACAAAGGTGGCAACACTTTTTTGAAGAACGAAAAAACCGGACGCGTGATAAGTTGCATCCTAATATTTCGTACGCCAAAGAGGACAATGATCGCTATAACAAGCAATATGACGATACTCATTTTATACCTTCTTAGTTTGTTAGCACAGGGACAGCAACACCCGCTGCCATGTAAGGAATAACTTTACGGATAATCGCTTCTGTGTCGTTATGCTCACCATAATCGGCAGCAGCGATTTCATTTAATGCATCTGCCGATGCCATGGTGAACACTATGGTTCCCAGGGTAAAATGCAAACGCCAAAACATTTCGGCCGGAGGAATATGCGGTGCACTTGCAACCACAGCTTGTACAAATGTAGCCAAATATTCACCATAGTGCGTTGTAATAAACCAGCGCAAATGACCTTGGCTTTCAATATAACCACGCCCCAATAACTGCAAAAAGATAATCGTACCACCATGACGAACTTTATTCAGTTCGAGTAACGGTTTAATTAAAGCAGAAAAAATCTCGTTAAGTGAAGCATTTTCCGGCGCATGATGTATATGATTAATCTCTACTGAAGCACTTGGCATAAACACATCTAAGTATCTTGCTAAAACTGCACGAATTAATTCTTTTTTCGAACCAAAATGGTAATTGACTGATGCCAAATTGACTTCAGCTTTGCTGGTGATCAGCCGTAAAGAAGTTTCAGAAAACCCCCTTTCAGCAAACAACTTTTCAGCTGCGTCGAGTATTCTAGTTTTTGTATCAGTACGGCTTGCCATTCTAGGACCCAAGTTAATTTAAACACCTGTTTAAATTAATCATTGAGCACACAGATGTCAATCGAAATTGTCAGCTATTTTTATAAAGTGTAACCACAAAAACCGTAACAACCACACCAGATTATTAACTTTTATGCAAAGTTTACTCTTTTTGGGTACACTGACGTCGATAAGAAAAACATGGATACCAATGATATGAACTTTCCTTTAAAACAACCGTCTAAAACTGCACTTGTTGTCTCTCTTGTTTTAGGACTAAGCGCCTGTAATAACTCACATGAGACTGCTACTACTCCTGTAGAAAAAATTGATTCCACGTCTGCCATTAATTTTATTAATCAAGCAGAAGCAGAATTAGCCAACTTGTCAATTGAAGCCAACCGTGCTGAATGGATTTACTCTAATTTTATCACCGATGATACCGCTGCGCTATCGGCCGCAATGGGCGAAAGAATCACTTCTACATCGGTACGCTACGCGACTGAAGCGACTAAATACGCAAATGTAGAACTCGATGATCTAAACACAAGAAAGCTTAATAGTATACGTAGTAGCCTTGTATTACCTTCACCATTAGATCCTGCTAAAAATGCTGAACTGGCGAGTATCAGCGCTGAACTGAATGGACTTTATGGCAAAGGAAAATATTGTTTTTCCGATGGTCGCTGTCTTACCCAACCTGAATTATCCAACATCATGGCAGAGTCAAAAGACCCAGCACTGCTTTTAGAAGCTTGGCAAGGCTGGCGTGAAATATCAAAGCCAATGCGACCATTGTTTGAACGTGAAGTAGCATTAGCCAATGAAGGTGCAAAAGAACTTGGCTATGCTGATTTATCGGAATTATGGCGTAGTCAATACGACATGGAACCAGCAGCATTTTCAGCAGAACTTGACCGTTTATGGGCACAAATAAAACCACTTTATGATTCACTACACTGTTATGTTCGAGGTGAGCTAAATGAACAATACGGCGATGAAATAGCGCCAAAAACAGGTCCAATTCCAGCTCATCTGTTGGGAAACATGTGGGCACAACAATGGGGCGCAATTTATAACAGTGTTGCCCCAAAAGATGCTGATCCTGGATATGATGTCACTGAGTTATTGGCAAAAAATGGTTATGACGAAATTAAAATGGTCAAACAAGCTGAAGGCTTTTTTACCTCTTTAGGCTTTGATGAATTACCTGAAAGCTTCTGGAAACGTTCACTATTTGTCCAACCCGAAGACCGCGATGTAGTGTGTCATGCATCGGCATGGGATCTCGATAACGAAGACGATATTCGCATTAAAATGTGTATTCAGAAAAATGCCGAAGATTTTACCGTTATTCACCATGAATTAGGTCATAACTTCTATCAACGAGCATATAAAAATCAACCATTCATCTTTAAGAACTCCGCAAACGACGGCTTTCATGAAGCCATTGGTGACACAATTGCACTGTCGATTACCCCCAAATACTTGAACCAAATTGGTTTGTTAGAGACCGTACCGGATGCCTCTAAAGACATTGGCTTATTATTAAAGCAAGCATTGGATAAAATTGCCTTTATGCCATTTGGTTTAATGATTGACCAATGGCGTTGGCAAGTATTTAACGGCACCATTAAACCAGAACAATATAATCAAGCTTGGTGGGATTTACGTTTAAAGTACCAAGGAATTAACGCCCCAATAACTCGCAGCGAAGCAGACTTTGACCCTGGTGCTAAATATCACGTACCCGGCAATGTCCCATACACGCGCTATTTCTTGGCACATGTGCTGCAATTCCAATTCCACAAAGCGTTATGTAATATTGCTGGAGATACAGGTCCCGTACATCGCTGTAGTATCTACGGCAATACAGCTGCTGGAGCTAAATTAAACCAGATGCTTGAAATAGGAGCTAGCCAGCCATGGCCAGAAGCACTTAACATCGTCACTGGTACGAAGGAAATGGATGCAAAAGCAGTCTTAGATTACTTTGCACCTTTACAAGTCTGGTTAGATACATAAAACACTGAAGCTAACCGTCAATGCGGTTGGTAAACGCTCAAGAGAGTAAAAACGACTAATTTAACGCAGTATTATTGAATCACGTTTTTATCTTAGCATAACAAAAATGGTGCTAATCATTAGCGCCATTTTTGATTCATCATCCGCTGGTCGCAAATTAAGTAACCAAATATAATATTGTAGCGTTTACCTTCCTTTCTTAGGGAACCACCATACCTCAACAATGCACCTAAACTGAAAAACCTGAATAACCCTAGCGGTCACATAGTCATGGAATGTGTATAACGCTCGCTTTGCAAGTTGAGCATCTGTTACAATTAAGCACTAAACCTTATAAAAAATAGTTGCCATTGATGATTGTTTTTAAATACGGTCGGATTGTCATTCTTGGTCAGCATAAAGCGGCATAACGAGACGGTATATGCCCCCTTCCACTGAGATTTACATATTTTGTAAAGATTCTATTCTTTAGCGGTGTGGATGATTAATTTATAGTTATGTTTACGGTATCGCTTGCCATTATTGATTGCGAAAAAGAGAAAACACCTTGAAAAAAAAATTGTCCCTATTAAATACATCATGGTTAACGTTACTGCTATTAGCTGTCAGTTTGTGTGTCAGCTCATTAAACATATCAGCAGCACCTATTCCTCACAAGTCTTTAAATACTCGTTACACTGATTTAACTCATGCTGTTGAACAGCTAGACTTAGCCGCAATCGAAAAAATATACACTCAGGATGCGATATATATTTCTGAAACACAAGACAAAGGAATAGTTAGCGGCAAAGAGAATATTTTACGTTTATATAGTCATTTTTTTAATAGAATAAAACGTAAAAATGCAAAGTTGGAAGTCGATTTCCGTGTTCTTATGCGACACAGTGAAGGAAATAACACAACTGATATCGGTTATTACCTAGTTCGTTTTCATCCGGGAAAAGAGTCTGGAGAACCTGTCAGTGAGTTTGCAGGTAAATTTGTGACCGTTTTTAACAAAGAGGATCAGCATAAATGGAAAATTAGCGTTGATTCAAATACTCACGCAGCCCCCAAATTTTATTATGACGCCAAACCAGTACCAAACCTATACTATGGGCGACAGTTTATTACCCCGCCAACAGAATTGAACCAGCACCCATAATGATCGAACTAACATCCAATCTTATCAATTTATGCCCTTGTGGGAGTCATCAACTGTACCCACACTGCTGTCAGCCATTTCATTTAAATGCCGCAACAGCTGAGTCTGTAGAACAATTAATGCGTTCAAGGTATTGTGCATTTGTTGTTGGTGAATTTGATTATTTAATGACAACACATCACCCACAACACCGCCAAGGTATGACAGTGGAACAACTGGCCCAACATAATACCCACTGGTTAGGGTTACAAGTGCTCAATTGTAAGCAAAAGGAAGAGTCTGGCGAGGTCATATTTAAAGCGTGGTATTTAGAAGATAAGAAAATTGATGCAATCTATGAATGTTCCAACTTTGTACTGCTAAATGGTATTTGGTTATACACCTCGGGTAAACAAATGCATACCTCCTTACCGGGTCGAAATGAACCATGTATTTGTAACAGCGGCAAAAAATTCAAGCAATGTTGTGCAAAAAAGATGGGATAACTAAAGTCATAAACAACGCTAACCTAGTTGTAACCAGCCTAGTTGGCGAGCAAGTTAATGATTATTAACGATTAATGGTTGTTCAAATTTAGTCATTTTTTGCTCATGCGCATTAATAAACAAAGCAAAATCATTTACCCGAATTGCCGGGCTATATAAATATCCTTGCGCATGGTGACATGCACTCATGGTTAAAAACTCTTCTTGTTCTTTCGTTTCAACACCTTCAGCTGTTAATGAAATATTTAGCGCTTTAGCCATTGCAATAATGGCACTAACAATCTCACGACTTTCGCGGCTTGATGAAATATCCATAATAAACGAGCGATCAATTTTTAATTTCGATATTGGAAACTGTTTCAAATACTTCATTGAACTGTAACCCGTCCCAAAGTCATCAATCGCGAGTCCGACACCTAACTCTGCAAGTTCATGGCATAAATTAATGGCATAGCGAATATCACCCATTAATTCAGTTTCTGTGATTTCTAATATTAACGTTTTTGGTTTAATGCGATAACGAGTCACTAAACGCCACACTTGTTCATAAAGATTACCACTAAAAAATTGTCTTGCTGCTACGTTTACATGCATCGCAATATTAACGTTTTTATGTTGCCATAAATTGAGTTGCTTACAGGCGGTTTCTAGCACCCACTCCCCAATTTGATTGATCATGCCACTTTGTTCCGCAATCTCGATAAACGCACCAGGATATAACACGCCTTTTTTAGGGTGATGCCAACGAATTAGCGCCTCTGCACCTATGTATTGATTACTTTGTAAATCCATTAAAGGTTGATAATAAAGTTCAAACTCACGACCACGAATGGCGTGTTGTAAATCACGTTCTATTTCTGCATTAGTGGTAAAGGTATCGAGGAGGTTTTCGTTGAAAATCTGATAATGAATATCTGTTTTTTTCTTAGCATGTTGTAGCGTGATATCAGCACAAGATAAAGGGCTAAATAACCCGATTACTGATTTGATATCTACAGCCGCAATTGCGGGTTTGGGCTCTATTCTCTCACGGGATATCACAGATGATGCCGCTAAATTCATATACAGTCGACCGATCATCTGTTCTAAATCGGTTACTGAAGAATTGGCAGGCAACAACATTGCAAATTCATCACTGCCTATTCTAGCAACATCAATTGCGTTTGCAGCATAGGCAAAATGCTTTAATCGTCTTGCTGTTTCAATGAGTAAACTGTCGCCATGTTCATGACCATGGGTGTCATTAAAACGTTTGAAACCTAATAAATCAACTAGGATTAGTATGCCTTCTGTCGCGCGATCTAAAATAGGCGTAAAGTGAATGCGGTTATGTAATCCGGTCAATGGACAATGCCATGCCAAACGTTCTAATTCTGCTTTGTGTAAATATTCTGCCGAATTGTCATAACTAGACACTAAAGCATAATGTTTGCCTTGTTCTGTCACGAATGGGGTAATATGATAATTTAGCCAATATTCACTTCCATTGCTTCGTTCAAGCTTAAGGTCACCTTTCACCGTTTCGTTATTGTGTAATTTATCAATAATATGATCAAGCCGTTGAGGTTTTTCCTTAAAAAAATCAAGGCATAATGCACTATTATGTTCTACTGAAGATCGAGGTAAACCGGTCATTTTTTCGTGAGCACTATTAACATACTCAATAATACGACTGTCAGTATTGACGAGCATAACCACATGTTCAGATTGCTCTGTGGCATTTCGTAACAGATAAATTTGCTCGTTGCTGTCATAGGTATAACGGGTAGATAAGGTGAGTGCTAATTGGTCAGCACATTGAATAGCAAACTGAATATCAGATGTGGTCCAGTGCACTTCTTCACAACTTTCAATAGAAAGAACCCCTTCTATATGGCCATTTATCCTAATGGCGATATCAGTGCTTGTTAGAATATTATGATGTTTATAATAATCAGAAAACGCTTCAACAAGATCAATGTGAGGTGTGTCGGTGGATAAAATATACCGGTGGGAACGTAATTCATCAAAATAAGCCGACTCAATCGTCATTTGTCGCATATGTGAGAAATGAATTAGATTGTCGCTAGTTTTACTTGCCACTAAAGTTTGTTCACAAACAAAATCATTATTTACAACTTTTGCGTCGCCTATATCTTTGTCATCTAAAGTCCAAACTGAAACAAATGATGCAGAAAAATAATCATGCAATAGTTGGCACACCAACTCAGAGGTTTTTGTAAAGTCACCCTGTTGCTTAGCACTGGAATTTACTATTAATTCCAACAGGTGCTGTTGCTCTTGTCGATTCATTTAAATCCCGAAAATGGCTTCATTCCCCTAACTCTTTGACAATATTGGTTCAGTTCAATTGTTATTTTTAGTACTGTTTTTAGAACAAAAGTCAAATATTAGGGTAATACATTGGGAGCGAAACTCGCATTAAAGGTATACACTATTTTACATTAGTAAAACCAACTATACCCTTGATTAAGTAAATCAGATTACACGCGATACTCTCAAACAGCAATCCTTTCGTAATATATTGTTACGGTTTAATTGGATTGCAGATTCGTAAATCTTTTTGCATAAAAACTGTTTAACAACAGACATATGACATATCTTTCGCTAAACAAACAATAACGATAATTAAAGTTGATTTTCAAGTTGAAAAATCATTTTCTCGACACTAAATGCAAAATCAAGCTTCAAAGTAATCGTTTCATCCGCCTCGATGATCTCAGTTTTGGTATCGTTAAAACGTTGTAGTGCAGCCTGTTCTATTGTTTTCGCTTGAATCGATGCATCATCGCCAACAAAATTTAGTACTAATAAAGTATCTTCAGCCTCAACAACAGCACCAATATCAACATAACTACCACACTCAGCACAACTGTCACTGACGTTACTTTGTTGCTGTTTAATTTGTTTAATCATTAGTTTACTCCGTCATGAACGTTAGCTTGAATTGCAAATATAACTCAGTTTAGGGGAGCTTTTACTAGCAATGCTCACAATTACGTAAAATATTCGACCAATCTAGGGCCTATTAATCTTTCAAGGTTATTTTTGCAGCGAATTGTTGGTCATTACTTAAATATGAGCTACAAGACAGAGGCTTTGTGGTGTAGTTCTCCTACATTAAAAGCCGATAACGCAGCAATACTGACCAACAAACGCTGCCCGAAATGTTCGGCTAAAAACGCGTTACTCTTTATTGAGTGAAACTTTTCAAAGTGATATTTGCTTAGATTGCTAGGCAGTAATCAACTCGCCTCGATTAACACGTTTTTATCACTAACAAAATTAACCTGCAAAGCTCTGCAGTTCTTAATAAAGCTCACTATTTTTGTCTCGATGTTAACTGGTCAAAACGAGTCTAAGCTGATTGTATTGATAAAGTATTAGAAATTTTCCGTTGGGTACTCAACTGATCAAGAAAATGCATGTCTTCTATAGGAGTGTGCTGTTTATATGCATTGATCGCTTTACTTTTTGTTAGATAATCGCAGTTACTCAGTACTTCTACCATTGAATCAGGTTGTGCCCCCCTAATAACTAGGGCTTCCGGTGTTAAAGCTTGTTGAAGTTGAAACTGCCGTGCACCGTGCAGCCGAAAAATATCTGCATTGTCGGTGGTATCGGGATGAACAGAAATATCGTCGACAAGTAATTGGGGGTTAGGTAACGAGAACTGCTTACGCAGTTTTTGAGTACTTTCGATATCATTATCTAATTGAAATTGAGCCATATCACGAGCATCAACTGACAGCATAGCTAATAGCAAACCAAATTCACCGCGACGATTGTGCTCAATCGCAACGTTTAATCGGTTCCCTATTTGTAACTCATTGACTAAAGTTGATTCAATTTGCATATAAAAACATCATAACTACTGCTCGATGCTATTTTATCGACCAAACAGTTATAAACTTTAGCAATATATTCAATTTTACACTTTACATATAAAAGGTTTCTGACTACTATGGCGGCCGCAATTGAGGAGGGGTTCCCGAGTGGCCAAAGGGATCAGACTGTAAATCTGACGGCTCAGCCTTCGAAGGTTCGAATCCTTCTCCCTCCACCATTTGCCTTGTTATATGTGTAAAGAGTTAAAATGTAAAAAAGAAAGTAGAAAAAGAAATATGTGGAGGGGTTCCCGAGTGGCCAAAGGGATCAGACTGTAAATCTGACGGCTCAGCCTTCGAAGGTTCGAATCCTTCTCCCTCCACCATCTTTTTTAATTGATACTTTTCTTGCTGTGGAGGGGTTCCCGAGTGGCCAAAGGGATCAGACTGTAAATCTGACGGCTCAGCCTTCGAAGGTTCGAATCCTTCTCCCTCCACCATTTTACATCTCCGTCTATATGCCCTATCTATTTTATTATTTCTAAATCACTATTGCTTTATCCTTATCTCATCCGTATTAATACCTGTTAATGACTTTCATGCCGCGCAAAAATAAAACCTATTAAAACTTATCAAGCACTTATGTTGATTTAACACTATTTTTCATTATTTATTTTCGTTATTATATATATTCATTTGGAATAACGAGTTAGTCTCATGCCAACATCTTGGGTCAATCAGGCCATCGCAAAAATTGAAGCAGACTATCAACGTTCTGCAGATACACACCTAATTAAACTAGATTTACCACAGCTTGATGGTGTGGACATATATTTAAAAGATGAAAGTACCCACCCCACGGGCAGTTTAAAGCACCGCTTAGCACGCTCATTATTTCTATATGCACTATGTAATGGTTGGATAAAACAAGACACCCCAATCATTGAATCATCTTCAGGCAGTACCGCGGTATCCGAAGCTTACTTCGCTCGCTTACTCGGCTTACCTTTTATAGCCGTAATGCCAAAAACCACTGCAAAAAAGAAAATTCAGCAAATCGAGTTTTACGGTGGTCAATGTCATTATGTTGATAACGGTAGTCAGATGTATCCAGAATCGGCTCGATTAGCTAATGAATTAAACGGTCATTATATTGATCAGTTTACTTATGCTGAGCGTGCGACGGATTGGCGAGGTAATAACAATATTGCAGATTCTATTTTCAATCAGATGGAAAAAGAGCCATATCCAGTGCCAAGTTGGATTGTGATGAGTCCAGGTACAGGTGGTACGAGTGCCACAATAGGCCGATATATCCGTTTTCAGCAGCAAACAACTCAATTATGTGTTGTCGATCCTGAAAACTCGGTATTTTATGATTACTTTCATAATGGTGATGCCAATATTGTTTGTGAAACAAACAGTAAAATTGAGGGCATTGGCCGTCCAAGAGTCGAGCCATCTTTTATTGCAGGTGTCGTTGACAGTATGATGAAAATTCCAGATGCAGCCTCGGTTGCAACAATTCAGTGGCTAGAGCAACTTCTTGGTCGTAAAACTGGCGCCTCAACAGGTACCAATTTATACGGTGCATTATTACTCGCAACTAGCATGCAACAAACAGGGCAAAAAGGCTCAATTGTGACCTTGATTTGTGATTCTGGTGATCGTTATTTAGATACCTATTACGACCCAGAATGGATTAAAAATAATATCGGTTGTGTTAAATTCTATCAAGATAAGCTACTGGCATTTAACACAACAGGTTTATTGAACTAATCAATAACAATGCCGTTGATACAGCAACGGCATTGAGTATTTTGTTGCAGAAAATTAGCAATAACGGCATATATTAATCAATATTAAGATATTTATGCGTCTGAATAGATAACCGCCAATTTCGTTCAATACAAACTTTCATGGCTAATTCAGTCGCCCGTGCTTTTTGGCTAATAGGTTGCAAACAAATGGTTTTATTACTGATATCTATTCCAGTTAATAATTCATCTAACTCATCTATATGATGATTGGTGGCTATTGGATGCTTAATTTCATTGGCACGGTTTAAAGCTTGCTCAAGTACCCTATAGCCTCCCTTCATATTGATTTTAGGTGATACCGTGACCCACACATCAGGATGGCATTTCACTTCAAATGTGCCACTGGTTTCAATTTGGATTTGATAACCAGCGTCAATAAAATCGTTTGTTAACTCAGTAAGATCATATAAACAAGGTTCACCACCGGTTAGCACTATGTGTTTGGCTGTAAAGTTTTTTTCAATAAAGGCGTTGATTAACGTTTTGCCGGTATGGTTTGCCCAGCGACCAATCGTGCCATCAACTTGAATAACTTGCTCAGCACTGACTTTGTTTTCAATTAATACATCCCAAGTTTGCTTAGTATCACACCATGCACATCCGACAGGACACCCCTGCAAGCGAACGAAAAGTGCCGGAACACCTGTAAATGCGCCCTCACCTTGTATAGTTTCAAATACTTCGTTAACTGGATATTTCATCGTTTACCTTACTTTTTAACGTCGGTTATCACTACCAGACTGACAACAGGGCGGCATTTATAGTGTATTTCTCTGTAAGCTGCAAGTATTTGCGCCTATCACTTTGCAGTTGAGGTTACCTTAGGTAAAATATCATTCATATTGTCTTGAACCACTTAGCGTTGATCATACCGATCTTACCAGTTAGTTCAGTTCGTTAATGAGTATATCCATGTCTGATACCAAACCAAAAATCTTGACTAAAGCCCTTGTTGTTTTCAGCGGTGGTCAAGATTCAACAACCTGTCTAATTCAAGCTTTGTCGCAATTTGATCAAGTTCATGGAATTACGTTTGATTATGGTCAGCGCCACCGTGAAGAAATTGACGTTGCAAAATCGTTAGCCCAACAACTTAAATTAGCCAGTCATAAAGTAATGGACACCACATTGCTAAATGAACTCGCAATTTCTGCATTAACACGAGACTCAATTCCTGTATCACATGAATTAATGGACAATGGGTTACCCAATACTTTTGTGCCTGGACGGAATATCTTATTTCTGACCTTGGCTGGTATTTATGCTTATCAACTTGGTTGTGATGCCATTATAACCGGTGTGTGTGAAACGGATTTTTCTGGTTACCCTGACTGTCGAAATGAATTCGTACAATCAATGCAAACATCATTGGCATTGGGAATGGATAAACCACTCAAGATAATTACCCCGCTAATGTGGTTAAACAAAGCAGAAACATGGGCGTTAGCAGATAAATATCAACAGTTAGCATTAGTGCAACATCGAACCTTAACCTGTTATAACGGTATTATTGGCAAGGGTTGTGGCGATTGCCCTGCTTGTGTATTACGTCAACGCGGACTTGATGATTACTTGCAGAATAAAACATCTGTTATGGCATCGCTAAACAATAAAACGTCATAAACTTACGTTGTAACGGCTATATGTTGTGACAACTAAACCCGCTTTAGTATTTTACATAAACTGTCAATTAATTAATAATTTGCCTATAACTCGAATGGCCACTTTCACTAAGAATTGATTTTATATATGCAATAACAATGACCTGTAGAGGCAACTTTGACAACTCATTATTCCAATACAACTGGACCCTATAATTTTTTGGTTGTAGTTAGTTTACTCTGCATCTCACTGTTTATTCTAGACATCCAGACGGTGGCCTTTATTCCGGTAGATCAATATTTAGCTTATCGCTATGACCAAATAGCTTCTGGACAGGTATGGCGGTTAATCACTGGCAATTTGTTACATACTAATTCATGGCACTTGTTAATGAATTTAGCCGGTTTGTGGACAATCGTTTTTCTACACGAGGTACATTACAAAGTCCATTCAGGTAAATTAACAATGCTTTTCATTATCTTATGCTTAATGGAAGGTGTAGGTCTTTATATTTTTTATCCTAGTCTACAATCTTACGTGGGTTTAAGCGGTTTATTACATGGATTATTTGTTTTTGGTGCAATAATGGATATTCGAAGAGGATATCGTTCTGGTTATTTATTAGTAATTGGAGTCATATTAAAAGTTGTCTATGAGCAATATTTTGGTGCCAGTGATAGCATTACGCAACTTATCAATGCACGAGTCGCCACAGAATCTCACTTAGTCGGCTTGGTGAATGGTATTTTATGTGCAGTTTGCTGGTTGCCCATAGTCAAGTACTTAACATCACAACGCTAAAATCAATATGCTTTTTGTCAGTTGATGATAAATATACCGTTATTTAAGACTTATTTTGTTGTGCGCTAGGGCTTAGACTCTGTCTCTGATTTAAGTAGCTCAACAGATTGAGCATTCTGTTTGACTTGCGAACGTTCAACTAATTTGTCGTATTCCTCTTGGCTGATAACATAACTCTTTAGTGGTGGTAAAGGCTTTGTATTGCTCTGAGCCACGGGCACATTTGTCATTCCGCTGATATCAAACCTGCCATACAATAGCGCAATAGCAATAATAAACACGTGTACGGTTAATACCATTATCAATATATAATGACTGCTTGTTAGTGTCCCTATGAACCTTTGTAAAAAATGATTCCTGCAGGATAGTTTTGTCTCATTGTTATTGTCTGAACTCAGCGGACTTATAAGTTGTAGCTGTATCTCTTTAGCAACATTTTGTTGATGTTCTTGTAACTCTTTTTCTTCAACAATCTCTTCGGTTTGAATAAATGGTATTATTGCATTATTAAAGTCAATCTTATTATCAATACCTTGCAATGGACTTTCTGTTGTTGATAAGCCTTTATGGTGGGAACTTGATATTTTATTGGTATTCAACTGTTGGTTTTTCTCATTCATGTAATTTTTCACCTAAAAAGACACTTATATCCATTCCATAAATTATCACCTCAACACCCTCACAGGATAGCCTTTTATACATGCGGTTAATACCATTATAAGATGAATAAATTTTACTGTGCTTGGTTGATATAATGCTTCATCTTTGATTTTATCAACAAGCAAATTCAGCTTACACGTGTACACTTAAATGTATCTATTTTGATTTGAGGCTGATAAACTAGTTTGGCTCTAAATCCAAACAGTATTATTGAAAGGATATTATGAATTCATCATCAAACACTTTGGCACCTAAAGAATCGGTTGTCGTTAGATCAGGTTCAGATTATGGCCATGCTGAAGAAAAAGCCAATGCCCTTTCACATGCATTGGGAGTGATTGCAGGCATTGTTGGTTTAATTTTGATGTTAATAAAAGCACCCGATAATTTGTCTTTGCTTCAAATGTCTGGTGTAACAATTTATGGAATTAGCATCATCGCATTGTTCCTATCTTCAACCTTGTATCACTCTAGTAAAAGTCCCCTGTGGCGTAAGCGATATAAAATGGCTGATCACTGTGCCATTTATACCTTAATTGCTGGCACCTACACACCAATGATGTTGATTAGTTTGCAAAGTATCCAAGCCACAACGGTACTGATTGCAATTTGGTGCTTAGCGTTAGGTGGAATCATATTTAAAACGTTGTTTATTGGGCGCTTTAAGGCCTTTAGTGTCGTGTTATATTTAGTGATGGGTTGGCTTTGTGTCACTGTGATAAGTGATTTAAAAAATCAAATGACTGATTTAGGATTAGGTTTACTGTTAGCCGGCGGATTATTCTACAGCCTAGGGGTTATTTTTTATGTTGGCAAACGTATTCCTTTCAACCATGCTATCTGGCACATATTTGTACTGGGTGGCGCATTCAGTCACTTTTTGTGTATTTATCTAACCGTGCTATAGACTCTCTAGTCTACGCTCGATACTTGTCACGCTCTATTTTCTTAAGCAGTTATACTACCCACAGATAAGACCTAAATCCGTTATGTCACTTAATAAAATAAATGACTGACAACTGACCGCCAACTTCAGCCTTGAGTTGTCCGACCGTATATATCAACCACAAAAAATCAACTCTTCCTAAAACAACATCCCTTTTCAATAACATTGTGGTTGTACTGTGACTGCAGTTTTTCTATTATCTGTTGCGAATAAATGATTCAACAAATATTTGGACACCCATGACTAAACTTACCCCCAGGGAACGAATATGGTTTATCGTTAACCTTATTCCTCATGGTACTGTGCTAACTTATGGCAAAGTAGCTGATTTTGCGGGCCTACCGGGTAGAGCGAGATATGTATCAAGAGCATTGAAATTAGCCCCTACAATGCTTGCATTACCATGGCACAGGGTAATTAATAGCCAAGGTAAAATTTCATTTACAAAACATACCGAACCTTTCCAAACACAACAAGAATTACTAAGATTAGAAGGGATAACAGTGAACGCAGGCAAGATTTCGTTGTCTCAATATCAATGGAAACCCGATCTAGCCACCTTAGTGATGACATTACCCTTTTAAACTAAGGCTATTTCAATTCTTAACATAAAGGTAACGATACATTGTTCAATACATTAACACGCTTATTCACTTTAATCTTGTGCATCAGTCCGACGATATATGCTCAAGCAGATAACATAAAAAAGCTGCCTTCAGATGGTGAGTCCACAGCTCAATTGTCATTGTCGGAAACCACAATGATTACAGATCAACATCAGCGAGTTAATCCAACTACACCAATAACTGCGATTGAACAAGCTGCTATTTTATCGCCTCTCACGGCCCATACAGCTCAATACAAAGTCTTTTATGGCAGCATAGAATTAGGTGTAGCAAATTATCGCTTACCAGCTACTGATAGTGGTTTTTATCGTTACCATTTTGACAGTGACGTAAGCTTATTCGTGCTATCAGACCAACGTCATCTTAAAAGTGAATTTACCCTAGAAAATGGTAAATTGGTGCCGTTTAGATATATTCATGAACGTACTGGCACAGGCAGTGATTACACTGAGCAGACAGCTTTTGCCAAAGCACAGAAATTTATTCACACCATATATAAGCAAGATGCTTTAAAGCTGCCCTATGAAGACAAAGTGTTTGATCCTCTAATGGTTCAGTTGCAGTTTAGGATGGATCTTGCAGCCAATATTAGGCCTTTAGATTATAAAATGGTGAAAGAAAAAGAAGTCGATAACTATCAATTTAGAGTTTTAGGTAAAGAACAGGTTATTCTGGACAGCGGCACTTACCAAACCGTTAAAATTGAAGTCGTTAGAGATAGCACTAAACGACAAACATTTTTCTGGATGGCGCCTGATTTAGCCTATCTACCCGTTCGATTAAGCCACTTTTCTAAAGGCAGCAAGCAACTGGATATTCAGCTAGCTAGCTACCAATTTGAGAAACCATTACCGCCTATGACACCAGTGCTTATCGATGGTCCAATACCTGAAGGTTCAGCAGATCTGAATAAGTTGACCGCAGAAGCTGAAAATGATGCAAATATCACGGAATCAGAATTGGACACAATTAAGCAATTAGCTGCGGATTAATTCACCTTTTCTAAACAGTTTCCATTCACCTGTTTTTAACACAACCCAATTTTCATTATGGGTTAATGGTCTAGTCGCAATAACAGTCACTACATCATTAGGTGTGGTTTCTTTACTAAAATCAATCACAACATCAGTGTCAATGAGTGTTGCTTTTCCAAACGGAGCACGACGTGTAATATGGCATAAATTGTTAGTACAATAAGCCATCAAGTCAACTCCGTTACTCAACAACATATTAAATACCCCTAGTTGGCGTATTTCATCTGCTAACCCTGCGATATAGTCGAACACCGTCTCTAGGTCGTCTGGTTCTTGCTCGCCAAATTGTTTTACAACCGATTCTAAAATCCAACAAAAGGCCAATTCGCTGTCTGTGTCGCCAACAGGCTGAAAACGCGACACCTTAAATTTATCGAGATAACCGGTTAATTGGCCATTATGCGCATACGTCCAATATCGCCCCCATAACTCCCGACTAAACGGGTGAGTATTTACCAGTGATACACAACCTCTATTAGCTTGACGAATATGGCTGATCACAATTTCACTTTTAATCGGATATGACTTAATAAGCTCAGCTATATACGACTTGCTGCTTGGACAAGCATCCTTAAAGGTACGATTTCCCTTGCCTTCATAAAAAGTAATTCCCCAACCGTCAACATGGGGGCCTGTCACTCCTCCTCGCTCTGCTAAGCCAGTAAAACTGAACACAATATCTGTTGGCACATTGGCACTCATCGCCAGTAATTCACACATTTAGCTTGCCTTTAGTGGTGTAAAATTAAGCAAATTTGACCTAATTTACTAAGTTGAACGTATTGTATCGACTATGGTTATTAAGTGGAATAATTCATACACACAATTATTTAAACAATTGTTTGAAAAATACTTGTATTCGAGGCTGCATAAGGTTAATTTTATGTGACACAGGTCTGACCACGATCTTTCTTGTGAATAAGATCAACAATAAATAAGTTATTTTGCCTATAAATAGCTTTAAGGAGAAGTACAGTGACCACCCTACTTTGGATCATCGCGATGATCTTTGTGCTCGGCGCCATGGCATACTTAAGAGTATCGCTATTATCGACAACGATTGCTGCTGCAATTGTATTAGTCGTCGGTAGCACAATGGACATTATTGGTGTAATTGCATGGATAGTATTCCTTGTTATTGCACTTCCACTAAACATTAAATCATTCAGACAGAATTTTATCAGTCGTCCACTGCTTAAAGTTTATCGCGGCATCATGCCTGAAATGTCTTCAACAGAAAAAGAAGCCATTGAAGCGGGCACAACATGGTGGGAAGCAGATTTATTTGCTGGTAACCCTAACTGGAGCAAACTTCATAATTACCCAAAAGCACGTTTAACCGCAGATGAACAAGCCTTCTTAGATGGTCCAGTTGAAGAAGTGTGTAAAATGCTTAATCAACACCAAGTGTCTCATGTACTAGGCGACTTGCCACAGGATGTTTGGCAGTTCTTAAAAGATCATGGCTTCTTCGCGATGATTATTAAGAAAAAATACGGCGGTTTAGAATATTCTGCATATGCACAATCTTGCGTGTTACAAAAACTCGCAGGCTTAAGTAGTGAACTCGCTTCAACCGTAGGTGTGCCTAACTCATTAGGACCTGGTGAGCTACTACAACATTATGGTACTAAAGATCAGCAAGACCACTATCTACCGCGCTTAGCTCAGGGTTTAGAAGTGCCTTGTTTTGCACTTACAAGCCCAGAAGCAGGTAGCGATGCCGGTTCTATTCCCGATTTTGGTGTGGTATGTAAAGGTGAATTCCAAGGCGAAGAAGTACTTGGTATGAAGCTAACATGGAACAAACGTTATATTACACTTGCTCCCGTTGCTACCGTGCTAGGTCTTGCATTTAAATTGCGTGACCCAGAACATTTATTGGGTGATAAAGAAGAGCTAGGCATTACTTGTGCGCTTATCCCTACTGACATACCAGGTGTAGAAACTGGCCGTCGTCACTTCCCACTTAACTGTATGTTCCAAAATGGTCCAACGCGCGGTAACGAAGTGTTTGTCCCCTTAAGCTTCATCATTGGTGGTCCAGAAATGGCCGGCCAAGGCTGGAGAATGTTGGTTGAGTGTTTATCTGTAGGCCGTGGTATTACTCTACCGTCAAATTCAGCTGGTGGTGTTAAAACAGCAGCTGTTGCAACGGGTGCGTATGCACGTATTCGTCGTCAGTTTAAATTACCTATCGGTAAGTTAGAAGGCATCGAAGAGCCAATGGCACGTATTGGCGGTAACGCATACTTAATGGATGCTGTCGCAACATTAACCACAACGGCGATTGATTTAGGGGAAAAACCTTCAGTTATCTCAGCTATTGTTAAATACCACTTAACCGACAGAATGCAAAAATGTGTTATCGATGCAATGGACATTCACGGTGGTAAAGGTGTTTGTCTTGGTCCAAATAACTATTTAGGCCGCGGTTATCAAGCTGCACCGATTGCAATTACGGTTGAAGGTGCCAACATTCTAACCCGTTCAATGATCATCTATGGTCAAGGCGCAATCCGTTGTCATCCATATGTTTTGGCCGAAATGGAATCTGCATTTGATACTGATGCTAATCGTGGTTTAGACAACTTTGACGCTGCTATTTTCGGTCACATTGGTTTTGCCACCTCAAACTTCATACGTAGTTTTTGGATGGGCTTAACTTCATCTTATTTCACCAATAGCCCTTGTTCAGACAAGACCAAGCGTTACTATCAACAGATGAACCGTTTCAGTGCAAACTTAGCATTATTGTCTGACTTAGCGATGGCAACATTAGGTGGCAACCTAAAACGTAAAGAACGTATTTCTGCACGATTAGGTGATTTATTAAGTCAACTGTACCTAACTTCAGCAACGTTAAAGCGTTATGAAGATGATGGCCGTTTAACTGAAGATTTACCTTTAGTGCAATGGGCTGTTGAAGATTCGTTGTACAAACTACAAGATTCATTAGATGATCTACTTAACAACTTCCCTTTAGGTTTAGGTATTGCACTACGTGCTGTTATCTTCCCATTTGGTCGTCCAATTAAACGCCCTAGCGATGTATTGGATCACAAAGTAGCCAAGATAATGCAAACACCTTGTGCCAGCCGTGACCGTTTAGGTAAAGGCCAGTTCTGGACACCATCTGAGTTTAATGCTGTTGGTATTCAAGAACAAACGTTTAAAGATATCCTTGCAGCAGAACCGTTATATGACAAAGTTTGTAAAGCTGCAGGTAAACGTCTGCCATTTATGTGGTTAGACAAAGTTGCCTCAGAAGGTAAAGCGCTTGGTGTGTTAAGCGACAGCGAAATTGCTTTACTTGAACGTGCAGAAATCGGCCGCTTAAAATCAATTAACGTTGATGATTTCGATACCGATGAGCTTCGTGCGCAACTTGCACCTAAAGCAAAGCAAGAAAAAGCAGCCTAGCTGTTCAGGCTTATTAGCCTAACTAAAAAGGGTAAAGCGCAAGCTTTACCCTTTTTTATCTCTACAGTCTAATGATGTTGGAAGGACAATAATGAAACACTTAAGCGGATTACAACTAATGCAAGCCATGTTAAATGGCGATTTCCCTGCCCCTTCGATTACACAAACAATACCGATGAAAGCTATTGAGGTGAGTGAAAGCAAAGTCACTTTTGAAGCCCATGCCGATGAACGTCATCTCAATCCGATGGGCGGTGTGCACGGAGGCTTTGCTGCAACGGTTATGGATACAGTAACGGCCTGCGCTGTTCATTCAGCCCTGCCAGCTGGAGTGAGTTATTCAACCATTGATTTAAACGTTAAAATGGTTCGTCCTGTCCCACAAAATCAGCGTTTAATCGCCAAAGGAAACTTAATGAACTTATCCAAATCTTTAGGTATTTCTGAAGGATCATTAACCACTGAAGATGGTAAATTATTAGCAACCGCAACGGCTTCGTGTTTGATTTTAAGAGGTTAATATCGTCACTTATATATGAGTGTCATGATAATGAATTAACATGACACTTTTTCTTTAAAAATTTCCACCGTTATTTGAGTTGAATGTTGACTTGTAGATACACTGAATTAATAAGATATAAACGGCAATAAGTTGTAAAACAATCAAAAAATGAGCTGATTAATATATACCTTGGTTTGCTCTTCCACTCAATCAGTTATTTATCATAATGTTACTTACTGCATCATTATATATGCGGTTTGCCTCAATATTTGTGTCAATGCCAATAGATATGTCCATTTTTTAAATGTTAAAGACAATATGCATTTATTAGAATTTTTCTTTTTTGAAGCACCTAATCATTTGTTTTAATGAGTTGTAGTATCCATGTTTTTGATAAGGATCATATTGCAGTTCTTTTTATGCTTAAATACATTGCAAACCGTACAGCGTTTAAGTAACGTCAAATTCGTAACATATTTGTAAAGAAAGTAAATAATCATGTATGTATACATACTGAACTACATAACACTGAATATGATAAAAACCTTTATCAACCCATTAAAGTCATAATATGAGTTTACATCGCGCTATTGGGTATCTAACTGAACTTTAAAGCCAAATTTCTGTGTAATTCAAGCTTTACCTTAATTGAAATACACTTTCTTAAGTGGAATTAACGCCAGTAATAAACTATGTTTTTTTGTAACAACCGGCGCTGCTATGCACTTAGTACTTATCGGCGCAAGTTGTGCCCATACACACAAATTTGAGGCCTACATGAATATCAAAAAATTCTTTTCGTTCGGCAATAATAAAAACAATACATCAGCGCCGCCAGCGTCAGTGATAAAAAAAATACCCTTAAATAAGCTGGATAGTGTCGACTTTTCGGCCTTGTTTTCGGACGATGAGATTTCATTAGTTATCGGTTACATTTCACCAGAACTGGATTTTAATAAAATCAGCTCAGCATTAGCAAACAAGTTAACATTAGCAGAGCGTACTCTTTTGCTACAAACAGCCGGACTTTTTGGCAGTGAATCAGGAGAGGGAGATTTATACAATCTCGTTGATACTAAGTCCATCATGTTACATTTCTTTAGTAAGAGTATTATTTCAAGTACTAATGCTTTTACCGTTGATATGCACTGCAAGGATTTAATGGAAGGCAAAGTGAACATGAATATAGAGGAGCGCACATCAAAAATGCGTTCTTCAATTGAAGCTAGCATCAAACCTACTATAAAGGTGTCTCCAGCTGATACTTTTATTCTTCAATATTTTCCTGGTTTAACAACGAGTGAATCATTTTTTCTTGAGGCATTTGTCACCGCACAGGTTCCGCTAACATCAATGATTGGTGGTAGTGCCGGAGGCGCATTAGATTTTAAACAATCACAAATTTGTATTGATGGTAAAATTGTTTCCGATAAGGCCGTTAGCATTTATTGTAAACTCGCACCAGAATACCATTATGATATTTTCTCCACGCATAACTTTGAAAAAACAGGTATCAGCTTCGATATTGGTAGCTGCTCTCCAGAAACAAGGACGATAACATCATTTATCAGTAAGCAAGGATTGCTACTAGAAAATCCAATAGACGCATTATGCGCACACTTTAAATGTGCACCAGAAAGACTTGAATCATCATTATCGGGCTATTCGTTTGCAATTGAAATGAAAGGCAGGTTATTTATACGATCGATTATGTCACTTGATTTAATCGCAAAACAAGTAACATTTTACTGTGACTTAAATTTGGGTGAAACACTACATCTTGTTAAAAGTTCAAACTTCACTACTAAATTAAATCAAGATTACGCAAAGTTTCTCAATGGCCGCAAACTTATAACGTCCATTGCTAATGATTGTATTTTACGCCGATTAAACAATGGGCCTTCTCTTAAAGAGGTAAATTGTTTCGATGGTTCGTCAATATCTGGTTTCTCAACATTTGGAGAAGTTTCACACAATTTACACCAAAACCAAACACTAACAGGATTATTTATTTTTAAAGGCGAGTCTTCACAAGCTTCATTTGACGATTTCACTCATAATCTCGTTAGTACCCTATCCTATTATTCTCAAGTAAAACAAAAAAAATCTGAAAAAATTGCTGACTTACGGCAAGCAATTATTGAAGAATATGACGGTTATAATGACGTGGTTAAAGCCTCAATGGATAGTTTTGCCTCTATTTCTCGCAGCATTAACGAATCACATCAATATATGTGTTCAGTTGATGATGGCATTGGTGTGTTTGTTCAATCACAAGAAGTGCTGAGTACATTGTCAACAGAACTTACCTCGAGTGTAAATGAAATTCAACAAAGTGTGTCAGACGTGTCTAAAGTATTAGATACTATTGGATCATTGTCTAATAACACTAATCTATTGGCATTAAACGCTGCTATTGAAGCCGCCAGAGCCGGAGAAGCTGGCCGGGGTTTTGCCGTAGTTGCCGATGAAGTCCGCTCTCTTGCTAACTCAGTAAATGAAAGTTTAAGTGAAACTGAAAGTAAGTTTTCGATTATGAATGATGCCGTTTCGCAAATAACCCAATGTTCTATCAAACTTGGAACATCCATGGAAGAAAGTGACCATACAATAGAGACGTTAAAAGGTGCCATTATTAGTTTACGTGAAGCATCTGAAGCATCCGCAAAAACTGCCGATTTAGGTTTAGATAGAGTGAAGGAAATTGAACGACAAATAAGTAGTATCAATAAGAATATGCAAATGCTGGAACAACTTTCCAGCTAGTTTTGCCGGTTATTGATCCTTTGAGTGGTAGACCCAAGGTAAACAACTGAATGCGACAATATGTTCGGTTAATAATCGCAACATGGCTTTAATTTAATACCATATTTTGTTTTACATCGGTTAGCATCTAACATACCAGTCAAAGGCTGACTGGTATGTTAAACAATTAAACAACAAATTTAGTCTTGCTGTAATTCTGCTTCAAGCTGTTTCGCGACCGTTTCTGGTGAACTGCTATTACGGGCAAACAGACTATACGCTACCGGAATGACGATTAAAGTAAAGAATGTCGCCAGCAGAATTCCTGACAATACCACTACCCCAATAACAAAGCGTGTTTCAGCTCCTGCGCCAGACGCCATCACCAACGGAATGGCACCTGCAGCAGTGGTAATACCGGTCATAAGAATGGGCCTTAAGCGCTGTGTTGAGGCCTGTAAAATGGCTTGTTGAAATTCGACACCACGGTCTCGTAATTGATTTGAAAACTCAACAATTAAAATACCATTTTTAGCCGCTAGACCTACCAGCATGATGATACCTATCTGGCTGTATATATTGATACTCTGTCCGGTTACCCAAAGCCCTACAAGCGCACCTAAGGTTGCCAACGGCACCGTTAACATAATCACCATTGGATGAATATAACTCTCAAACTGGGCTGCTAAGACCAAAAATACAATCCCTAATGCCAGTACAAATACAAAATTCATTGAGCTGCCAGATTCTTGATAATCAAGGGACGGACCTTTGTAACTGATCACGGCTTCGGCGGGTAAATACATCGCCGCAATATCGTTCAAATAGTCTAGAGCTTCACCTAAGCTATAATCGGCAGCTAAGTTAGCCTCTAACGTAATAGAACGCATTCGATTGTAGCGATTCAACGAACTGGCATCAGCAAACTCTTCAATTGCCACTAGGTTTGATAATGGAATTAATTCTTGTGAACGATCTGAACGTACATAGATGTTTTCCATATCCGTTGCTGTATTCTGATTATCTCGGTTACCTTCAACAATGACGTCATATTCTTCACCATCGCGCATAAAAGTAGTCACTAAACGAGAACCCAACATTGACTCTAGTGTTCTGCCAATATGGGCAATAGAAACACCTAAATCAGCGGCTCGGTCACGGTCAATTACCACTCGTAATTGCGGTTTTGTTTCTTGATAATCGTGGTCTAAACCGATTATTTTATGATTTTCTTTTACCTTCTCCAGCATGATATCGCGCCACTGCGCAAGTTCTTCATAACTTGGCCCGCCAATCACAAATTGAACAGGCTTACCCACACCACGCCCAAAAGCTTGCCGCATAATAGGAAATGCCCTAATACCTGCTAAATCAGCTAATCGGCTACGAATGTCGACAATAATTTCATTGGCACTACGACGTTCAGCCCAATCTGCCAACACAATAATAGCCATACCGTTTGAAAAATCTGATGCGGTCCCAAACCCTCTTGGTGCACGGATTAATAAACGCTTAATTTCGCCGCTGTCGACCATAGGCATCAAGCGCCCTTCCACTTCATCCATGTATTTTTCTATGTATTCAAAACTGGCCCCTTGTGGGCCATTTACCATTAAAAACATCGAACCACGGTCTTCTTGGGGAGCAAATTCTTGCGGGATGTTATTCAGTAAATATCCGCTAAAAACAAAGGAGATTAATACCACCAAAGACACCACAACAGGACGTTTCATGCCTGTTTTAAGGCTCAGTAAATACCAGTCAGACAAGGTATTCATCATTTTATCAATTTGTTTAACCAGCCAAGGATCTTGTTCTGCAGGCTTAAGTAACTTTGAGCACATCATTGGTGTAAGCGTTAATGCCACAATACTTGAAAAAATTACTGCTGCACTCATTGTCACGGCAAACTCTTTAAATAATTTGCCTAGGTCTCCCTCTAAAAAAGTAATAGGCATAAATACCGAAACCAGCACTAACGTAGTCGCGACCACCGCAAAAGCGACTTCTCGAGCACCTAAATACGCCGCTTTTAAAGGGGAGTCACCCTCTTCTATCCTTCTATGGATATTTTCAAGCATTACTATGGCATCATCAACGACCATACCAATTGCTAGGATCATCGCTAACAGAGTCAATAAATTAATAGTGTACCCGAGTGCATATAACACGATAAACGTCGCTAACAATGATACTGGCACGGTAATAGCCGGAATTAACATTGCTCTGACCGACCCTAAAAACAAGTAAATCACCACAATGACCAATAACATTGCAATAAACAACGTTTGATACACTTCATCAATCGAAGCTTCAATAAATACCGAACTGTCGTAAGAACGTTTAATTTCCATCCCAGCAGGTAATGTTGGGTTAAGTTTATCAACTAAGGCATTGGCAGCACGAGCTACCTCAAGCGTATTTGCCGTTGACTGCTTACTAACACCTAAGCCAATCATGGCTTCTTTATTACCTCTGAAAACAATGCGCTCTTCTTCCGATCCGATTTCAACTCTGGCCACATCACCGAGCTTGACTAAATAACCATCGTCTCCTTCTGTAATAACCAAATGTGAAAAATCTTCTGCCGTTTTAAAAACGCGATCGAGTCGAACGGTGAAATGACGTTCTTTTGATTCAATTGAACCGGCAGGAAGTTCGACATTTTCAGAACGAAGGGCCGCTTCAACGTCGGACACGGTTAAGTTACGTGAAGCTAACGCCTGACGGTCTATCCAAATGCGTAAGGCATACACCTTACCGCCACCTAATCGAAGTGTTGATACTCCATCAATAACAGAAAACCGATCAACTAAATAACGATTGGCATAATCGGTAAGCTGCAAGATGTCCATTTGATCTGACACCAAATTCAACCACATGATCACTTCGTCGCTACCATTAGCTTTGTAAATAGATGGTGCATCTGCTTCTTCAGGTAATTGTTCCAATAGTCCAGAAATTCTGTCACGGACATCATTGGTTGCGGCTTCGATATCGCGATTAATATCAAATTCAATCGTCACATTTGAGCGACCATCACTGCTCGAAGAGCTGATATGGCGAATACCTTCTACACCACTGATTTTATCTTCAATCAATTGGGTGATCCGGCTTTCAACCACTGACGCACTGGCTCCACGATAACTGGTCTCAACTGACACAACGGGTGGATCAATATTGGGATATTCACGCAGTGGTAATTTGCCAAAAGACACCAAGCCCAACACAATGAGCAAAATGCTAATAACAGAAGCAAATACCGGTCTTTTAACCGATAAGTCAGTTAATATCATGCTGACTTCTCCATGCCTGCTACTTGGACAAACTTAAAGTTTTCAGCCTGTTGTACTTTCACTTCATCACCTGGGCGAACTTTCAAAATACCGCGAATAATGACTTGCTGCCCAACTTGAAGACCTTGAGATATTTCAACCCAACCACGAGTGCGGGTACCCAAGGTAACTTGTTGTTGCTCTACAGTATTGTCTGAATTGACAATATAAACAAAGTGCTTGTTTTGAATAGGAATAATAGCAGATTCGGGCAGTAACAATGCCTCGCGGCTTTGTTTAATTAATTTCACTTTCATTAACATACCAGGCAATAGGCTGTAATCATCATTAGGCATCACAGCACGTACAATGACTGCACGAGTAGCAGGATTAACACGGCTATCGATCGATGTCACTACGCCGTTAAAAACGCGATTTGGATAAGCAACTGCTCGGGCTTCTACTAACTTACCTTGTTGTAATTCTTGAATAAAACGTTCAGGTACAGAAAAATCCAGTTTAATTTTACTCAC
The DNA here is from genome assembly GCF_053850585.1 of Shewanella sp. A22. Classification (NCBI taxonomy): domain Bacteria; kingdom Pseudomonadati; phylum Pseudomonadota; class Gammaproteobacteria; order Alteromonadales; family Shewanellaceae; genus Shewanella; species Shewanella sp. A22. Next base: position 1,074 of record NZ_JBSQBN010000051.1, on the reverse strand, counting down.
ATCATCTAAGGTGCTTATTTGCTCCCCAGGGCTCACTAAACTGCCAACACTCACTTGGCGTAAGCCTAATTTACCTGAAAATGGTGCTTTGATTGCGCGGTCTTCTAACGCGGCTTTTGCCTGCTGGACTTCTGCTCGTGTGGTATCGATTAAGCTTTGTAAACGGTCGCGCTCTAATTCTGCAATAGTTTTACTGGTCACCAATGAGCGGATCCGAGCAAGTTCTCGTAAATTCTCTTCAAGTTTTACTTCCGTGACCGCCACTTTAGCTTTATGTTCGTCATTTCTTAACTGGACTAATAATGCACCTTTTTCGACCAGTTCACCGTCGTTAAAGTTAATGCTAGTGACAATTTCAGTCACTTTGGATGTCACAATAATAGATTCATATGCCTTACCAGTACCTAAAGCCTCTACTTCATCTCGAATCGGCATAATTTCGGCTTTGGCGACCACGACATTCGGGATCGGTCTTGGACGCTGAATCATTGCCTTTTTAGGCGACAATAAATAAAAAGCCAAGAGCGAAGCTAACACTAAGGCCAAAAGTATGATTATTTTTTTCATTGAGAGTCCGTAACCATTAAAGGTTAAATGCATTATATATATGATTTGTTAATTAATATGATTGTACTTAGCTATCAGATCACATCAAGTCGTTTTACTTTTTCTTACAAATAGTGAACATTTGAAATAAACTACATCAAAACTCAATTTATGCACAATAATGAATATTAATCTAATATTTAGAATCATAACGCTTAGTTTAATGCAATTTATGAATATAAAATCAACAAGGTCACATAATTATTGACACATATTGTGACAAATAGCGTGTACAAACATGTCAATTAATTTTTGATTATCTCTAAATTTCTGAACATACATTCAAAAATTTTACTAGCGACATATTATTAGCCCCAAAAAAGGATAAAAAAAGAGACGCATAATGCGTAATGCCGTTCACTTAAGGTGAGCGGCACTTTTTCTTTTTGCTACCGGATACTTGTTTTTACTGACTTTTAAGCAGCGTGGATAACTCCTCTCTCGCTTGCCTTCTAACTTAAATTGTTT